>CALAIY010000001.1 GCA_937922595.1 uncultured Verrucomicrobiales bacterium
AAATCTAACGCCCCCACCAAATCGCCGCCGCTTCGCCGTGAGGCCAGTTCGCCGAGCAGTTCACTGCCTGCAATTCTTGATGGAAAATGGCGAGCGCGGCGTAGGGTGGCGGACGCAGTTTTCAACTTCTAGTATGCTCCACTACACCGGCACTATCCCTACTTCTTCGCTCGCAGCGCTACTCGATGCGGGCTATTCCATCGACGTCTCACCTACGGACGACGATCCGACGCTTACGGTGAATGGGCAGACTTCGCCGCCTGAGGTGGAGGCGGTGGACTCGATGGCTGGGGAGACTCCTAATCGGCCGGGGACTCCTGGGGCTTGGAAGCCGTGGTTTCCAGTGATCGATTATGATCGCTGTACGAATTGCATGCAGTGCCTGAGCTTTTGTCTTTTCGATGTCTATGGCGTGGATGACGAGGGGAAAATCCAGGTGCAGAACAATGATAATTGCAAGACGAATTGCCCGGCGTGCTCGCGGGTGTGCCCGGAGGTGGCGATTATGTTTCCGAAGTATTCGAGCGGACCGATTAATGGGGAGCCCGTTTCTGAGAAGGATCTCCAGCGAGAGAAGATGAAGGTAGATATTTCTTCGCTTCTTGGAGGGGATATTTACTCACGATTGCGCGAGCGCTCGGCGACGGCGAAGACGCGTTTCTCTACGGAGCGCAGTGAAGATAAGGCGCTGTCGGAACGTGAGCGTTGCCTCAAGAAGCTCCAGGCGGAAGGGATGATTCCGGCGGACGTGCTTGCTTCAATCGATGTGAAGACACTTCCTTCTCCCGATGAGATTAGGAAGAAGGCTGAGCTGGCGGCTAAGCACGCGGGCTGAGCACAAAAAAAGGAGGACGGTGCAAGCACCGCCCTCCCGTGAAGTTTTTTTTATTACACGTTCTCGGGAACGACGAAGCCTTTACGGTATTCGCGGGTGAGAAGTGCGAGCGCTTCGGGAGTGGCTGAGTCGCCGGTGAAGGTTTCCTTTTTAGGGTCGATGGTGAGATCGGCTCCGAGCATAATTTTACCATTCTTCGAATCAATTTCATTCGCGGTAAGGTGCTCGTGGAAGTCTCCGATGACATCGTGCCAAGGCTCGAAGCCTTTGACGGATGCTTCCGCTTGCTCGCGTGAGTAATCGGCACCGAGGCGGTAAGATAGGTTTCCGAGATGACACCATGCGCTGGAGTAGTGAATCTGCTCGATTTCACCTTTGAGGTCTTCTTGCTTACGGCTTCGCATCGCATCGAAGAAGTTTTTCGCGTGGCCTGCTCCAGCATTACCGCTGAATTTGGCGATTCGCTTACCATTGGAATCAAATGCGGCACCTCCACCACGAGCCCATGTAAGATAGCCGTCTTCGCATTCTACGATGACGAAGGCATTCGTCCGGCGGCGCTTGTAGGTATCTCCAGCGTTGACGCCTTTCTTGCGTGGAAGGTTGTGGACGTCGACGATGACTGGGACTTCGCCTGTATCCATGTAGATGAAGTGGGTGTTGGGAGTTTCCCCGGCGTCGTTCCAATTGAGGCGTCCGCCACCAGCGATCACGCGCTTGGGTAGGGCGATCTTGTCGCGAAAAACGACGTTGCGAAGATCATCGAGGATGTGTGGCCCCCAGTTGCCAAGCTCGCCGTTTCCGCAGTTCCAATCCCAGTGCCAATCGTAGTGCAACTTGGGGCGGTGAATCGGCACGTCTTGGGCGGGTCCAAGCCAGAGATCGTAATCGACTGAATCTGGCGGCGTGAGTGGGGTTTTCGTTGGCCCACCGATGGAGCCGCGCAGTCCGTAACGATTGCAACGCACGTATTTTATTTTTCCGATCTTACCGGAATCGAGGAAGGCTTTGAGTTCGTCGTGCATGCCATCGGAGCGCTGTTGAGTGCCTCCTTGGACGATTCGCTTATACTTCCGCGCGGCATCGACGATCTTGCGACCTTCCCAGATATTGTGGGAAACGGGCTTCTCCACGTAGACGTCTTTACCTGCTTGGCAGGCCCAGATGGTGGCGAGTGCGTGCCAGTGATTGCCGGTGGAGATTGCAATGGCATCGATACTGTCGTCCTCCATCACCTTGCGAAGATCCTGCTCAGTCTTGGCTTGGGGAAAGCTATTCTTGGCCTGCTCCATCCGCTTGGTATCGGCATCACAGAGGGTGGCGATCTCAACGCCGGGCTCTTTGGCGAACCATTTTGCAGTCGTCATTCCCCTGCCCCCGACGCCGATGCAGGCGACACGGATCTTGTCGTTTGCACCCATCACTCGGGATGTGGAGAGCGCGGTGGCGGCGAGCGCCGTTTTTGTGATAAATGAACGTCTAGTGTGCATGGGAAGGAAGGGGGTCTTAAAAACGTAAGCTATCGGCGCTTACTTACGGAAGAAATTTAAATTTTAGGAAGTGGCGTGAATGACTTCAGCGATGCGCTCGATCCCGACGGCGCGTCCGGAGGCGGTATCGACGTCGATGATTGCTCCGCAGAGCTTCACCGTGCCTTTCGCAACGGTGAAGCGAGCGGGCATTGATGTCTCGAAGCGCTTCAGAATCGGCTCAGGAGTGCAGCCTAGAATGCTTTCGGTAGGCCCACACATGCCGGCGTCGCAGAGGAATGCGGTGCCGCCGGGGAAGATCTGCTCATCAGCCGTCTGCACGTGGGTGTGCGTGCCGACAACGGCAGATACTTTCCCATCGAGGTAGCGCCCCATGCCTATTTTTTCGCTGGTCGCTTCGGCGTGGAAATCCACGAAAATCACGGGCGTCTTTTCTCGAAGCCGGGCAATCTCGGCGTCGACGGCGAGGAAGGGGTTTTCGAGAGGCGGCTGAATGAAGGTGCGCCCCATTGCGTTCACGACGGCGATGTCGCCTTTGTCGGTCGGTAGTACGACGCTACCCGCGCCGGGGGTTCCCTCGGGAAAATTGAGCGGGCGGAGAAGGCGTGGCTCGGTGTCGATGTAATTCGCCGTTTCGTGCTGATCCCATACGTGGTCGCCGGTGGTGATCACGGCAGCACCGGCACGGAGGAGACCGATGGCTATTTTCGAGGTAATGCCACGGCCGCCTGCGGAGTTTTCCCCGTTTACGATCACGAAATCTACGGCTTTTTCAGCTTTAAATGGCTTAATCCGGGCGGCGAGCGCCTTCCTGCCAGGCTCGCCGACGACGTCTCCAAAAAATGCGATTCGGACAGCGCCTTCTGGCGGCATGGGCGGGAGCGCTCCAGGCTCCAAATTCGTGGCGTTCGTAGATGACATAGCGGGGTATTCGACCACCGTGCCTAGCCTCCCCCATCTATAATTGCAATGCGTTTGCGCCCGCTTCCCACCGCCATCCTCCTCATGTCCCTAATCGCCTCCGGCTGTCGCAAACCGCAGCCCGAGCCGATTCGATACAACCTCGGCGAACTTGCCCCGGCTCCCGATTGGGATCGCCTGCACGCATTCCAGCGCACAATCTCTCGCGAAGATTTCGTCACTTTGCTCGATGATGTGTATGGCGAAGCCGAGCGCAAGACCTGGCAATCCACGATTTCGATCCGGGGCAATGCTGCCGAGATCACTACCAGCACCGCAGATCCCAGCGCACCTTCGTTTAAACTTCACTTCACCGAATACGCGAGCACTTCACCACCCCGCACCTGGCGAAGCGCAGCGGAGCTTAATTTCAGTCCCGCCCCACTCTCGCTCCCTCTCCACGATCTCAAAATCGCCATCGATCCCGGCCACATCGGCGGCGAATGGGCAAAGATGGAAGAGCGTTGGTATCAGGTAGGCGAAGATACCAAGCCGGTCATGGAAGGAAGCATGACACTCGCGGTCGCGAAACTCCTCAAGCCCCGGCTCGAAGCCCTCGGCGCGACCGTCACGCTCGTGCGGGACAGCGAAGAACCCGTCACAGACAAGCGCCCCGAAGATTTTCTTCCGGAGGTAATCGAAAGCCTCCGCGCTCAAGGCATCGATCCTGAGAATCCTCCTTCCCCGGCGTTTTCCCCTCGGCGCCAGGCGGAGAAGCGCTTCTACCGCACCGCCGAGATCCGTGCTCGCGCCACGAAAATCAATACCATCATCAAGCCCGATATCGTCCTCTGCCTCCACTTCAATGCCGACGCCTGGGGCGCTGCCGATGAACCTCTCTTCTCGACGAATAACCACCTCCACTTCCTCGTAAACGGCTGCTATTCCCAAGGCGAATTCTCCCTCGACGATCAACGCCTCGACCTCCTCGAAAACCTCCTCCAGCGAAACCACTCTGAGGAAACCGCCCTCTCCGATACCCTCGCGGCCACCTTCGCCGCCGAAAGCGGCCTCCCTCCATTCATCTATCCCGGCACCAATGCCCGAGCCGTGGGCACCACGAGCTACGTCTCTGCCCGCAATCTCCTCGCCACTCGCCTCTACAAATGCCCCACCGCATTTTTCGAGCCCTACATCATGAACAACGCCGAAGTCTTCGAACGCATCCAGCACCCTGACAAAGATCCCAAAAAATCAATCTTCCAGGAATACGCCGATGCCGTCACCGAAGGTCTCGCCACCTACTACCGCCACCACCGCACCCAGTAATGCCCTCCACCCTCATCGCCGGAGCCGGATACGTCGGCGAGCCACTCGCCGACGCCCTCCACGCCGCCGGCCACAAAATCACCGCCCTCACCGGCTCCGCCGAAACGGCCACCGCCCTCGCCGCGCGCGCCCCCTACCAAGCGCACCCCTGCGACCTCTCCTCAGCCGCCTCCATCGATGCCCTCACCGGTCACTTTGATCACATCGTCCACTGCGCCAGCTCCGGTCGCGGCGGAGCCGACGCCTACCGCCGCGTCTACCTCGACGGCTCCCGCCACCTCCTCCGCCGCTTCCCCGACGCCCACCTCCTCTTCACCAGCAGCACCAGCGTCTATCCCCAGACCCAAGGGGAAACCGTCACCGAAGAATCCGATGCCACCCCAGATCGCGAGACCGGCAAAATCCTTCGCGAGACCGAAGACCTCGTCATCCAATCCGGCGGCACCGTCGCCCGGCTCGCCGGCATCTACGGCCCCGGACGCTCCTTTCTCACCAAGCGGTTTCTTCAGGAAGAATCCACCATCGATGGCACCACCCCCGACGCCGAAGGCCGCATCATCAATCAAGTCCATCGCGATGACATTGTGTCGGCGGTTCGATTCCTTCTCGAAATCCCCGGCACCTTCAACGTCTGCGATTCCTCCCCCATTCGCCAGCGCGCCATTTACGAAATCCTCGCCGCCCATTTCAAAAAACCACTCCCTCCCGTCGCCCCACCCGACACCAACCGAAAGCGTGGCTGGACCGACAAAGCCGTCTCTAATAGCAAACTCCTCAGCCTCGGCTGGAAACCGCGCTACCCAGATTTCGCCACCGCCCTCACCAGCGATCCCGAATTCGTACCCAGTATCCTTGCACAAGTTGGGTGAACTTTTGTTTACACCTCCCTAGGATCGCGTCACTCTCACCGCCCTCGTGAAAGACATCCCCCGCACGCTCCTCATCGGCCTTCTTGCACTCACCGTGCTGCGGCTCGTCCTCGCCGCCACCGCCGAAGTCTCCGCCGACGAAGCCTACTACACCATGTGGAGCGAGCGCCCAGACATCTCCTACTACTCCAAAGGCCCCGGCGTCGCCTCCTCCCTCTGGGTCACCACCGGCATCTTCGGGAAAAATGCCCTTGGCGTCCGCATCCTCGCTCCGCTCCTCGCCCTCGGGAGCAGCCTCATCATCTTCCGGCTCGGCCGAAGCATGTTCGATCCGCTCACCGCCGCGTGGGCCGTTGTCCTGCTCAATATCACGCCCATCTTCAATGCAGGCTCAGTCGTTTTCACCATCGATCCCCTCTCCATCTTCTTCTGGCTCGGCACCATGCTCGCCCTCTGGATCGCCCTCCACCGGACCAATCCCTGGCACCCAGCCTGGTTCATCGCCGGAGCCTCCATCGCCATCGGCTTCATCTGTAAATACACCGCCGCCATCCAGCTCCTCTCCGTAGGCCTCGCCCTCGCCGCCTGCCCCCGCTGGCGCTCCCAATTCACAAGACCCGGCCCCTACATCATCCTCCTCGTCGCCCTCCTCGGCACCATCCCCGTCCTCATCTGGAACGCCCAGCACGATTGGATCACCGTCACCCACCTCAAAGAGCGCGGCAGCCTCGATGAATCACGCGGCATCCATCCCACCCAGCTCCTGGAATACCTCGGCGTCCACCTCGGCGTCTACTCCCCATTCATCTTCGTCGGCCTCATGGCCGCCCTCATCGCCGGCACCCGGAGATTCTTTAAAAAACGCGAAGAAGCCTTTCTCATCGCCTTCTCCCTCCCCATCATCGGCCTCTACTTCGCCCTCTCTCTCCGCGAAATGGGCGAAGCCAATTGGACATCTCCCGGCTTCGTCGGCATCGCCATCCTTCTCGCCCACTACTGGCACCACACCCGGATGCCCGGCCCCCGCAAAGCACTCTTCCGCCACCTCACCGTCTGGAGCGCCGTAATCCTCAGCGCCATCATGCTCCACACCGACAACCTCCGCCGCCTCGGAGCCGATTGGCCCTACCCCAAAGACCCCTCAAAACGCCTCCTCGGCTGGCGCGAAACCGCCAACACCGTCGAGCAAATCACCAAAGTCGCCGCCCGCGACCTCGGAGAAGACGTCTTCCTCATCGGCAACAAATACCAAACTGCCGCCGGCCTCGCCTTCTACATGAGCGAAGACCTCCCCATCATTCGCCCCACCAAGCGCTTCCCCCCCGTCCACAGCATCGAAAGCCCCATCCCCGCCAACCAGTTTTCCTTCTGGCCCCGCTACGACTCCAAAATCTTCGATGGCTCCCCCGCCTCCGGCGAAACGGCCACCTCCCCCTTCCTCGGCAAAACCGCCCTCTACATCACCGACGAGCCCGACCGCCAACGCCCTCCCACCACCATCCGCGAGACCTTTCGCCAATACGAAGTCACCGCCATCGTCGATATCATGCGCCGCGGCCAAGTCCTCCGCACCATCAAGGTTTTCGCTTGCTTCGACTACAAGCCACTCCCTCTTTAATCCGCTTTCCTTTTCCCCTTTCCCTCTTCCCCCTCGCTCTTGTCCCCTAAACTCTCCGTCGTCATCCCCCTCTACAACGAGGCGGGAAATGTCCAGCCACTCGTCGATGAAATCGACGAAGCCCTCAAAGGAATCGAATACGAACTCGTCCTCGTAGACGACGGCTCCACCGACGCCACCGTCTCCGAAGTCCCCAAAGCCGACCCCAAAATTCGCCTCCTCGAATTCGAGAAAAACACCGGTCAATCCGCCGCCATGTATGCAGGAATCATGGCCGCCAAAGGCGAAATCATCGCCCTCGCCGATGGCGACCTGCAAAACGACCCCGCCGATATCCCCGCCCTCGTAAAACTCGTAGAAGGCGGAGCCGATCTCGCCTGCGGCTACCGAGCAAACCGCAAAGACACCGCATTTAAAAAGCTCCAATCCAGAATTGCCAACGCCGTCCGCTCCCGCTTCACCGGAGACGGCGTCCGCGACACCGGCTGCACCCTAAAAGCAATGCGCCAGGAATGCCGCGAAGCCCTCATTCCCTTCACCGGAATGCACCGCTTCATCCCAGCCCTCATCAAAGGCGCCGGCTACACCATCGCCGAGCACCCCACCCACCACCGCCCCCGCGGAGCCGGCATCAGCAAATACGGCTTCGGCAACCGCGCCTGGGTCGCCACCTGCGACATGTTCGGCGTAAAATGGATCCTCTCCCGCCGCTACAAATATACGATTAAGTAAGCCCAATCTAGCGGATGAGTGCATCACGCACACACCCCCCAGTCTGAAAAAAATCAAAAAGCCCGCGCCGGATTGCTCCGGGGCGGGCTTGTTGCCATTTACGTCCTGGGGGGGGGGACGCCGCAGTCCGCTAGCGGAGGCCTATTCCACCACCGCCAGAGGGAGCCTGAGGGCGTGGGGAAGTGTAAATCTGAGGCGTCGGCCTAAATGTGCCTGGCCCGGCGCCTCCAAGACGGTTTTGCTGAACCGATTGAACACCGCGCGGAGCGGGATAGCCCGAAGCATCTTGAACGAACGACTGAATATCCTGAAAACGTCCCTGAGACATAAGACCCGGAGCGATCGGGCTTCCTGCACGGCGCTCAGTGCCCGCCTGGAATGATACATTCGGGTAGCCAAAGTAAGGTGCGGCAGCATCACTGCGTGGAATCCCAAAAGGGAAGCCGTAAGGAAATCCGAATTGCGAGGAACCTAGATTATAACCAGATCCAAAACCACCATACCCGTATCCACCTCCGCCAAATTGAGGCGCGTTGTTATTTACGATAATCGTCTGCTGCTCACGCTGCTTGGCGACTTTCGCCATCACCGCGCGGTGCTTTTTGATGAATTGATCGGCTTTGTCCGAATCGTAATCAAAGCGGTCGCGGACGTCTTCGGGAAGATCTGCAAAGCTGAGCTTGGCCATACCACGGCTGTGGCGGAAAAAGAGCCCATCAGGATCCACCTTGAGAACTTTGCAGTCCGTGTAGGATTTCCCCTTGAGCGTCTCCATGTCGAAAGGCGCTTTAGACATTTCCTTGCGGGCGTCTTTTGCGTCGTCTTCGGCAATCACAACCGGATTCTCAGGATCCGTAAGGAGCGCAGCAGAGATGGCTTCCGTTTTCGAAACCGTAGGGGCGACCTCTTTTTCAGCAGGGGCTTGCGCGAAAGCCGAAGAGGCAACGATGGCGAACCCTAGGCTGAGGGCTCCGGATAGAAGGACTGTATTCTTCATGACGCCCCATTATTGCCGGACATAAAAGCATTTATCAATAACAAAACTCACATTTGCGCAAATTTTCACAAAAGAGAGGTTAAAGATTCATTTTTCGGTATTTTTCGGGTATTTCGAGAACCAGTCGTTAATCGAGAGCACTCCCCCTTCCCCCAATCATCGCCGCTTCCTTGAGAATGTAGCGATCAGTCATCCCCGAGATGTAGTCGCACACGGTGCGGTGGAGACCATCCTGCTCGAGACGCTCGGCAGTGCGCTCGCCGAGAGCGCTAGGGTTTTCGAGGTAGTGCTGAAAGACGGTACGGATAGCAATGCAGCCACGCGTATTGAGATCAGAGACCTCAGGGTGATGGTAGAGATTTTGGTAAAGAAATTTGCGAAGCTGAGCGTTTTCACGCCGGCGCTCAGCACTGTGACCCGCAAGGGCGGTCGGGTGGCGACGAACATCATCGGGCGAATCCACACCGGATTCCGCGACGCGACGCGCCGTTTCCGTGACGAGATCTTCCACCTGAGAATCGGTGAGCGCGCGGAGGACAAAATGATGTAGACGCTCATCATCAAGCCCCGGAAATTGCGCCTGGACTCTGGCGAGATGCCCCGCCCAAAGCCCGACGTCGGCGAGCATTTCGGGAGTGAGGAGCCCATGAGCAAGCCCATCGTCAATATCGTGACTGTAGTAGGTGATTTCGTCGGCAAGATTCGCGACCTGAGCCTCAAGACTGGGGCGGGGAAACCGCTCAGCACCACGATGGTAGCCATGATCGTGCTTGCGAAGCCCCTCCAAGACTTCGTAGGAGAGATTTAGGCCGTCGTATTCAGGATGGCGGTTTTCGATGGAATCGACGACGCGCAGGCTTTGGAGATTGTGCTCGAAGCCGCCGTGGTCGCGCATCAAGCGATCGAGTTCATCCTCACCAGCATGCCCCACTGGCGAATGACCAAGGTCGTGCGCGAGCGCGATGGCTTCGGCAAGATCCTCATTGAGCCCAAGGGCATTGGCGACCGAGCGGCTTACGGAAGCCACTTCAATGGTATGCGTCAGCCGAGTGCGAAAGTGATCGCCGGTGCCATTGAGAAAGACCTGAGTCTTGGATTCTAGCCGACGAAATGCGCGCGAGTGAATAATCCGCGCCCGATCACGCTGGTATGCCGTGCGCGTGGCGTGAGGCTTTTCCGAATGAGCGCGCCCGAAGGAAGTGGCGACTGTTTGCCCACAGGGCGAAAGCGCCGAGAGTTCAAATCCCTCAAGCTGCTGGCGAGCACGACGCATCATTCTTCGTCCAATTTCTGCTTCTCCTCACGCCGCACCACAAGCAGATCATAAATGGCAAGAAGCATGATAAACAGAACGAGCCCCAAACAAACGAGCCAATAAATCGCCATCAGAGTGGGGCGCTCGGTGAGAAATTTATCGAGAGGCAACGCACCAAGAAAGACCTGCCCCATCGCCGCAAGCATCCCGATGAACATCACCTGTCGCCGAAGCGCGCGCGTATGCAGGATCAGCTTCGCCGTGACGGCTGATGGACGGCTCTTCCCAGGTGTTTTTTCAGGCTCAAGCATGAGGCAGTATAGACTACACACCGTCTCCCGGCCATTGGATCGTATTGAATGGCACCTGCGGTGAAACGGATTTTTTCGATTGTCGCGCTTCCAGCCGGGCAATGCGCTCGGCAAATGATTTGGCGCTCATCCAAGTCGCCCCGAAGGCTGCCACCGTGATTCGCTCGGCCACATCCTCAGTGACAACGCTCACGTCGGTGATCCGGGCATACTTTGCCGCAAGGCGCTCGATGACGTCGTCGGCAGTTTTTCCGCCACCGGCATAGATCACCTGGAGACCATCCTCGCGAGACTCCTCACGCGTCTTAGAGCCCGTCCCATCAAAGACCACGACGATGCTCTCACCCGACCCGTCGGCATAGCGCCGGGCGAGTGAGGTGAGATAGAGTCGCGCCTGTCGCCTTCCATCCACACCACCAGAGCGGTGCATGGTGCGGAAAGGCTCAGCCGCATGAATCAGGCTGTGACCATCGATAAAGAGGAATGCCACAGCCTGGGGGCGGGATCGGAATCCCGGAATCCTCGTTTACTTCGAAGACTTCTTCTTTTTGCCAGCAGCGGCAGCCGCAGCTTTTGCGATTTCCTTCTTACGGGCGATGTATGCCTTGCGGCGTTGGCGTTTGATGCGGGTTTTGAGCTGTTGTCCCATGGGATTCGGTAGTTTTGAATTGATTAAAGTCGCCAGCCCTGTCCCAGAGCTGGGGAGGATATGGTATAGAAAGATTCCGGCGTTCACGCAAGCGGGGATTGTAGAGGTGAGTTTTCACTTGCACTCTCCCCCGTGAGCGACTTATTCACCATAGGGAGTGCCAAAACTATCCACCTCACTGAGGAAACTGGCACCCCGATCCTGATTGGAGCCGCACCTACCCCTACGGTAAATTTTCGGCATCCCAATTAGTTTGCGTTCCGCTAGCGCCCTGCTCCGCTCCCCATTTTGTCGTGGTTCTACTCCCTGACTTCCCGAGCTTCTTGCAGTCTTTAGCAATCCTTCCCTGCGTGCACTCCGCACGTATCCCTTAAGAAAATTTCCCCCTCTATTTTTTCCGGCTCACCGCATGGAAACTGCCCCCGAAGAGATGGCTTCAGATACAGCAGAGGCTCCGGCCCCAAAGAAAAAAGCTGCCCGCAAAAAGACAGCTGCGAAGAAAACCGTCGCCAAAAAGCGTGCGACCAAAAAGAAGGCTGCCGCAAAAAAGGCCGCACCTTCCGTCCCAAAGACGGCGGAGCTCCCGCTCGGAGACCCACCCACCGAAAAAGCAGCTACGCCAAAGAAGAAGCGTGCTCCCAAAAAGAAGCTCTCCGCAAAAGAGGCTCCTGAACGCAAGGAGCGTGAAGAGCCCCCAGCTCCTGAAAAAATGGATTCGAAGCCACCCGAGCCAGCCCGGGAGCCCAGACCAGACAAAGCAGAACAGACAGAACGCCCACGAAGAAACAACCAGGAGCCAAGATCCGAGCGTCCTCCGCGCGATCACGGCGAGGACGGTGATCGCCCCCCGCGTCGGAGAAAACGCCGTGAACGCCGCCCGCGCCGCCGCCGCGGCGGAAGCCGCAACCAAGATGGCGGCGAAAATTCCGATCATCCCTCCGAGCGCGGCTTCGAAAAACGCGAAAGAGGCCCCATCGAACTCGGCCCCCCGCGGGACGAAGCAGGGCTTCTCGAAATCTCACCAAAAGGCTTCGGCTTCCTCCGCCAGCGGAAACTCAATTTCAAACAGACTCCTGCCGACGTCTTCGTGACGCCGGAAATGATCCGCCAATACGGACTCCGCGATGGCCTATGGCTTGAAGGAACCGTCCAGGATGGACGCCGTGGACCGCAGTTTACCGAGCTGAAAAAGATCAATGGAGTCCTCCCCGATCGCTACAAAAACCTCCCAATTTTCGAGGAGCTCAAAGCGGTAAATCCGAGCAAGCGGATCATACTGGAAACCGATCCAAGACGCTACACCACGCGGATCATCGACATGATGTCTCCCATCGGTCGCGGACAGCGCGGCCTCATTGTCGCCCCGCCACGCACAGGAAAGACCACGCTGCTCCAACATATTGCCGAAGCCGTCACGAAAAATCACCCGGAGATGAAGCTTATTCTTCTCCTCGTGGATGAGCGTCCGGAAGAAGTCACCGAGCTCAGCCGCGAACTCCCTGAAGCTGAAGTCTTCGCCAGCTCAAACGACTCAAACGTAAAGAATCACACCCGAATCGCTGAGGTCGCCATCGAGCGCGCCAAGCGCTACGTCGAAGCCGGTGAGCACGTCTTCATGCTCCTCGATTCGATCACTCGTCTTGGACGCGCATTTAACAACAACACCAAAGGAAAAGGCCGCACTGGCTCCGGAGGTCTTGATGTCCGTGCCCTCGAAGTCCCGCGCCGCCTCTTCGCTGCTGCTCGCAATACCCGCGAGGCTGGCTCGCTCACGATCGTGGCAACCGCGCTGATCGATACGGGCTCCCGCGCAGATGAAGTGATTTTCCAGGAATTCAAAGGCACCGGAAACATGGAGCTTGTCCTCGATCGCCAAATTGCGAACCAGTATATCTACCCCGCCGTTGATATCTTCAAGACGGGCACCCGGCGCGAGGAACTCCTTCTCCCCGCGCATCAGCTCGATAAAATCTTCAAGCTCCGCCGGGGACTTGCCGGGCACCGCCCGGCTGAAGCGGTCGAGCGTCTACTCCACTTCTGCGAGCGTTTCCCGAGCAACAACCAGATGCTCCTGGAAATTCCTGGGTGAACGAGAAACGACAAGCCCCCTCAGACCCAATCGACGTCGAAGTCGAAATCGCTGACGTGCGCCCCGGAGCAAAACGTCCGTCACCCGCCTCCGGCAAACGCCCCCAAAAATTCAGTCGCATCGAGCCCGGCCTCGATCCGGATTCTCCAGCAGCGAAAGTCCTCGCCTACGTCCTCGACGAGTGCATCACGATCCCGCGGACCAATATCAAAATTGGTATCGATCCCCTCCTCGGCCTCTTCCCCGGGATTGGCGATGCCATTAGCGCCATCCTAGGAACGATTATCCTCAACGATGCCGCACGTAAAGGCCTCCCCAAATGGGTGCTTGGAAGAATGGCAGGAAACATCCTCCTCAATGCCCTCGTCGGAGCCATCCCGATTCTCGGCGATATCTTCTCGGCCTTCTTTAAGTCGAACGCCCGCAACTACGCACTCCTGCAAAAGTACTCCGGCAAGGCAAACCCAGGAAAACCGGTCGCTCCCGAAGAGGCGTTTCGTCTTGGAAAGTGGTTTGTTATTGGGACAGCAATTTCCGCCGTTGCCCTCGCTTTCCTAGCGCTTTACCTGCTCGGCCAAATTTTCTAGAAGCCCTATCAGCTATTTTCTCTTAGCCACAAGCAAGAGTACCAATCCAGCAGGAGGAATTCCAAGCGCAAGCCCAGCAAGAAGCCCTGCCAGCAAATTTCGCTGAATATCTGGCTGGCTAGGTGCCGGGTTCGCTTCAGCGGGTTGCGCGACTGCTACCTTTGCCGCCTTTGCCCAGGCATTCGCAATTTCAGCAGCTTCATCAGGATCAGTCCTCGAAACAACGAGCTCTCGCTCACCTTCGAAGCGCATACTCTTCTTCAGCTCAATCACAGCCCTGTCCTGATTCAGCGTCCAGCGCTGTTCAAGCCCAAGCGATTCCACCAGCAGCGAAGCCACTTCTTCCGGCGGCGTGTTCGAATCATAGACCACGCGTCCCTCATAGATACGCGGCTGAATATACGTAATCACGCACACCGTGATAAAGACCAGCCCAAAGATGGCACCCGCAATCAACGCAGAAAAACAACATCCTTTAGTTAAACGTTTTTTTGCATCATCCTGGTTTACCATGCGAGTTTCTTAGCCCTTGCCTCGTAGGCTGACAAGACCCCGATTCTTTCCATGCGTTTTCTTCCGCTCATTCTTATCCCACTCGTAGCCCTCGCTGATGACGAGTCCGCATTTCTTTCCACCCTCACAAAAATGCCCGGCCTCGAAGCGAGCGTCTTTGCAGGAATGGACGAGGTGGTAAATCCCGTCTCAATCGACATCGATCCCAACGGTCGGGTCTGGCTTGCCGAGACCAAGCGTTTCCGCATCGGCGGTGTCGATGACCTCCGCGATCGCGACTACTATTTCGAGGATGACATGCAGCTGAAAACTCTCGCCGAGCGGGAAGCCATGTTCCGCAAGTGGTCAGCAAAAGGGAAGCGCCCGTTTGAGACCTACACCTCCACCAGCGAACAGATCGCCGTCCTAGAGGACACCGATCACGATGGCCGCGCCGACTCCCGAAAGGTGTTTGCCGAAGGCTTCGATAGCGCCGTCACAGGGGGTATGGCAGGAATCATGGTGGAAGGAAAAGACGTCTACGTCACCTGTATCCCCTCACTCACCAAGTTCACCGACGCAGATAAAGACCTCTCGCCAGAGGCACGCGAAGAGCTTCTCACCGGCTTCGGCGTCCGGATCTCGCTCAGTGGGCATGATCTTCACGGTCTCCTCCGCGGGCCAGATGGTCGGCTCTATTTCTCACTCGGCGATCGCGGCTTCGATGTCCAAACCAAGGAAGGCACCAAGCTCGCCAGCCAGTATGAAGGCGCAGTCTTTCGCTGCTGGTCAGATGGCACCGGCCTTGAGCTTTACCATCTAGGGCTACGCAATCCGCAGGAACTCGCCTTCGACGACTTCGGCAATCTCTTCACCATAGACAACAACGGAGATATGGGAGACCAAGCCCGCATCATCTACCTCATCGAAGGCGGAGATACCGGTTGGCACGCCGGCTGGCAGGTCCACCAAACCTTCAGCACGCAGGCAGGGATGGCGGAAAAGAAGCTCAATCCATGGATGGAAGAAAAAATGTGGCAGCCCTATCTCGGCAAAGACGGCGGCCAACCCGCCTACCTCACCCCACCCATCGCGAACTTCACCTCAGGTCCCAGCGGCCTCGCCTTTGATCCCGGTCCCGGCTCCGGCCTACCCCGCGCGCTGCGCGGAAACTTCCTCGTCTGCGACTACACCGGAGGAGCCAATGGCGGTATCCACCACTTCGCCCTTGATCACCAAGGCTCCGGCTTCTCCCTCGCCTCGCACGGAAAACTCCTCTGGGGCACCGGCATCACCGATCTCGCCTTCGGCTACGACGGCCGTATTTTCGCCAGTGATTACATCGGCGGCTGGCACAATGCCCCTCGCGAGAAAGGCCGTGTCCTTGCGATGAAGTTTCCCCAAGCTGCCGCCGATTCCGATCTCCGAGACCTCGCCGCTTCCGATTTCTCAATAAAACCGCCCTCCACACTCACCACCCTCCTCTCCCACGCCGACCGCAGAATGCGGCTTCGGGCACAATTCACCCTCGCTGAAAAATCCGATCCCGCCCCCTTCCTAGAAACCCTATCAGACACCCAAAAACCAATTCTCGCCCGCCTCCACGCCCTCTGGGGACTCGGTCAGCTCCGCCATGACATCTCCAGCGCGCTTCGCGACGAGTCTCCAAAAATCCGCGCCGCCGCCGCCAAGCTCGTCGGCGAGCTTCGCATCGGCACCGCCAATCCCGATCTCATTTCCCTCCTGAAAGACTCCGATCACCACGTCCGCGCCATGGCCGCCATCGCCCTCCACCACGTAGGCGATCACAATGCGACTCCCGCCGTCCTCCATCTCATTGAAGATAATGGAGACCACGATCCCTGGCTCCGTCACGCTGGAGTCATGGCACTCATCGGCACTGCTGCCACCGGCAAAGACGTCACCGCGATCACCTCGCTTGCCCAGCATCGTCACTCCAGCGTTCGCCTCGCCGCCTGCATCGCCCTTCGGCGCCTTGCCTCGCCACGCATCGCGCAGTTTCTCGGCGACGCCGATCCCCGCATCATAAATGAAGCCGCCATTGCCATCTACGACAAGCAGATCCCCACCGCCCTCTCGAGCCTCGCCGCAATGATCAAAGCCCCCTTCGCCCTCCCCGCTCTGACACAACACCGAATCGTACGCGCACACGCTCGCCTCCGCACATCTGGATCCGGCTACGCACTCGCGAATTACGCCGCTAGCCCAAAAGCCCCAGAAGCCATCCGTCTCGAAGCCCTCGAAGTGCTCGCCAATTGGAAAAAGCTCCACCCCATCGATCGAATCACCGCCAAATGGTGGCCACTTGAAACGAAAGAACAACCACCCGCCTCCGAGATCTCCTCCCAGCTCCTCTCCATCATCACTTCCCCTGAGACACCCGCAAATATCCGCGCCGCCGCCATAAATCTCACCACCAAATACCGTGTCCCCCTAGAGCCGAACGCCCTCCAAGCAATCGTCTCCGAACCATCCGCAGATACCCCCTCTCGCCTCGAAGCCCTTCGGCAGCTCTCCCAAAGCCTCGAACGCTCTGCCCTTGAGGACATCACCCGCCCCCTCCTTCAAAGCACCGACCAAAAATTAAAAGCCGCCGCCTTTACCATCCTAGGCGAATCCGCCTTCCCCGAAATCCAGGCTCTTCTCGCATCCCCCATCACTCCAGAAAACCTCCACATCCAGCAATCCGCCCTACGACTCATCGGGAGTTTCTCCAAGACTGAAGCCTCCAGCTACCTCAAAGCGACACTCGCCTCCATCTCCGATCTTCCCATCGCCCTCCATCTCGATATCCTCGAAGCCTGCGCCATCAGCAAAGACCCCGAAATCACCGCCGCCCTCAAGTCCCATTTCGAATCACAAAAAGGCAAGCCCCTCACCGAGCAACACAGCTACGCCCTCGAAGGTGGCCATCCCGCCTCCGGCGAAACCGTCTTCACCACTCACGCAGCCGCCCAATGCACTCGCTGCCACAAAATCGATGGCAACGGAGGCATCACCGGCCCCGACCTCTCGGACATCGCCCTTCACCAGGACGCCAAGACCATCCTCCAATCCATCGTCGAGCCAGGCGCGATCGTCGCCAAAGGTTTCGGCCTCACGACCATCACCCTCGCCTCCGGCGAAATCCTCGCTGGCACCATCCCGGAAGAATCAGACACCGAAATTTCACTCCTCGCCGCCGGAGCCACTCCCACCACCGCACCCCGCAAAATTCTAAAATCAGAAATTACCACGCGCACCCCACCCATTTCTGCCATGCCCCCCATGGCCAGCCTCCTCACTCCCGAAGAACTCCGCGATCTCATCGCCTACCTGAAAACGCGCAAGACAGCCCCCACTCCCGTACACTAAGCTTCCCCATGTCCACCGCCTCCCCCTCCCTCGATCTCCGCGAAGATATCCTCCGCCTCAAAAAGGAACGCAACGCCGTCATCCTTGCCCACAACTACCAATCAGGCGACATCCAGGACATCGCTGATTACGTCGGCGATTCCCTCGGCCTCGCCTACCAAGCCAAAGAAACCAACGCCGACGTCATCGTCTTCTGCGGCGTCCACTTCATGGCCGAGACCGCCAAGATCGTAAACCCCTCGAAAACAGTCGTCCTCCCCGACCGCGACGCCGGCTGCTCCCTCGAAGAATCCTGCCCCGGCCCCGAGCTCGAAGCATTCCTCAAAGAAAACGCCGATAAAAACTACTACGTCATCGCCTACATCAATTGCAGCGGCCACGTCAAAGCCCTCTGCGACGTCATCTGCACTTCCGGCAACGCCGTGAAAATCGTCGAATCCGCCCCCGCCGACCGCCCCATCCTCTTCGTCCCCGATCAAAACCTCGGAGCCTGGGTCCAAGAGCAAACCGGTCGCAAAATGGATCTCTGGCAAGGCGCATGCTACGTCCACGTCGAGTTCACGAAAAACTCCATCGAATCCATCAAAGCCAAGCACCCCGACGCCGCCGTAGTAGCCCACCCCGAGTGCACCTTCGCCGTCCGCCTCCTCGCCGACGAAGTCTGCTCCACTGAAAAAATGGTGCACTTCGTAAAAGACGCCCCCCAGAAAGACATCATCGTCGTCACCGAATCCGGTATGCTTCACCGCCTTCGCAAAGAAGCGCCCGAGAAAAACCTCATCGCCGGCCCCACCGATCACTGCGCCTGCGCAGACTGCCGCTACATGAAGATGAATACCCTGGAGAAACTCCACTCCTGCCTCGACCTCCTCTCCCCCCAAGTCGAAATGCCCGAAGATCTCCGCAAGCGCGCCGAAGCCCCCCTCACAAGAATGCTCGAGCTAAGCAAGTAAGATCAAACACTACCTATGAGTTAGGCTCCCCATCCCTGATCCCTCATCTCCATGAAAAACCTGCATCTCATTCTTGCCACCGCAGCGAGCCTAGCCTTCTCGGCACATGCCGCCGAAGACCCTCATCCGTTCGGCGAAAAATACAAAAGACTAGATCACTTCACCACCGGCGAATGGTGGACAGTCAATTCGAAAAAAGCGAAAGGCCGCCCCTTCATCAAGTTAGACGTCCCACGCGATGAAGTCGTTGCCTTTGCCCTCTACACTCAGGACAATAGCGTCCTCAAACTTTCCGCCCAGCTCTACCCCCTAAAGCCCGGCGAGCCACGCGTCGCCCGCCTCGAATTCAAAGAAGGCGACGCCTGGAAAGAAGTCGCTTCCACAGAAGTCCTCTACCCAGGCTGGAGCGCACACTTCCGCATCGAAGATTGGGATTCTAGTAAAACGGTCAATTACCGCGTCCGTCACGGCGACGCCGCTACGTTTGAAGGCATCGTCCGCAAAGATCCCATCGACAAGGATGTAATCGTCGTCGGCAATCTCTCCTGCAACAGCTCGCGCAGCCCAGGTGAACGCCCCCAGATGCTGAAAAACCTCATCGCCCAAGATCCCGACGTCCTCTTCTTCGCTGGCGACCAGACCTACCACCACACCCAGCACACCGCCGGATGGATCCAGTTCGGCCTTCAATTCCGCGATGTCATGAAAGATCGCCCCACGATCACCATCCCAGACGATCACGATATCGGCCAAGCCAACCTCTGGGGAGCCGGCGGCACAAAAGCCACCACCACCGCCGGACCTGAAGGCGGCTACCTCTACCCACCCAAGTATGTGAACATGGTGCAGCGCCACCAGACCTGGCACCTCCCCGACGCCTTCGATCCCACCCCCATCCAGCGTGGAATCGGCGTTTACTACACGAGCATCACCGTAGGCGGCGTCGATTTCGCAATCATCGAAGACCGCAAATTCAAGACCGGCCCCGATGGCACCATCCCTAAAATGGGTCCCCGCCCCGATCACATCAACGACCCCGCTTACGACCGCAGCGCGGTAGATCTTCCCGGACTCGTACTTCTCGGCGATCGCCAGCTCAGCTTCCTCAATCAATGGGGGCAGGACTGGACTGGAGCCAAAATGAAAGCCGTCCTCTCACAAACTGCCTTCTGCGGAGCCGTCCACCTTCACGGACCAAAAGCCGAGCGCCTCCTCGCCGACCTCGATTCCAACGCCTGGCCACAAACCGGTCGCAACAAAGCCCTCACCGAAATCCGCCGCTCCTGGGCCACCCACCTCTGTGGAGATCAGCACCTCGGCGTCGTCGTGAAGCACGGAATCGAATCCCCCGGCGATGGCCCCATGGCCTTCACCAGCCCAGCTCTCGTCAATACGATCTACGGCCGCTGGTGGCACCCACTTGAAGAAAAAGCCGGCACCAATGCCGTCCCCAATAGCCCACTCCCCTGGACCGGCGATTACCTCGACGGGCTCGGCAATCACATCCGTATGCTCGCCTACGCAAACGCCCCCGACATCAAAGATGAAAAACAACGCGCCGATGGCTACGGCATCGCCCGTTTCCACACCAAAACCGGCGACGTCACCTTCGAAGCCTGGCCCCGCTTCTGCGATGTCACCGAAGGCGACAACGCACAATTCGCCGGCTGGCCAATCAAATTCAACACTCGCGAAAACGACGGACGTACCGTCAAAGGCACCCTCCCCCCCCTCCAAGAAGCCGGCGTCATCCAAGTAATCGACGAGGCCAGCAAAGAAATCCTCTACACCACTCGAGCTAAAGCAGGATTTGCTCCCCCCGTCTACACCTCCGGAAAATACACCGTAAAATTCGGTAAAGACAAGCCCGATGCCACCCTCCACAAAGGCATCACCGCAGGCTCCTAACCCCAGAAAAAAATCACAAAAAAGGCCGCCCTGATCGAAATCGGGGCGGCCTTTTTTTTCATGTGAGCGCTGAACCAGCGCTCTTTTCTATCGGCTTCAAGCCGATACTTGGCCTCAGGCAGGGCCTGAAGACTGGGAAGTAGAGGTGCATGAGCTGGCAAATACTGCCAGGGCAGAGACGAGGGCAAGAATGAGGATTTGTTTCATCGTGTGATTAGAGTGGTTTAGAAAACGGTTAATTTCAAGAATCTCGTGAAAAAATCGACTTCGATCAGCTTTTGAGTTCCTGGATACGGAGATTACGGAAGCGGTAGGTCTGGCCTTTTTCACCGTGGTGCTGGATGCCGATGTGGCCTGATGCATCGGCGGAGTCTTCGACGTCGGTGATTTTGATGCCGTTTACCGAGATCTGAATCCGATCGCCTTGGCATTCGATTCGATAGTGGTTCCAATCGTGGCGCTTCAGGACTTCTTTGTGCGCCTTCATTGCCGCTTGCGATGCCTCCGCCATTGCTGCGAGTTTTTCGTCTTTGGAGTCTTTGCGCGAGGGATAGAGCCATTTGCGACGGCCTTCATCGTAGAGCCCACCGGACCAAGCGCGCTCGCTGGTGTCCACCTCTGCCTGGTAGCCGTAGACTTTACCCGGCTCGACGTGGGCGCGGAACATGAAACCGCTATTTGCCGTACCTTTAGGAAGAAGAACTTCGCCTTCAAAGATGAAATCGGCATAGGTCTTTTCAGTGACGAGGAAGAATTTTTTGTCGGCAGTGAGATGGATTTCGCCATCAACGATTTTGGTTTCGCCGAAGCCGTAGGGATTTTTCCAGCCGGTGGTATCAGTACCGTTGAAGAGAGGCTTCCACATATCATCTGCGGCTATGGCAAACGCTCCGAAGGAGAGTGCGAGGATTGCGAAGAATATTTTTTTCAGGGGCTTCATAGAGATCTCAACTTGAGCGGACGCCCATTGGGGCGCAAGCAGTTTAGAAGTATGCACCCCGTCCCGGAAACTGACCAGCCGCCCCTCGACCGCCTCCGCCAAATTGTGCACCTCCTGCGCGCCCCCGGAGGCTGCCCATGGGATATGGATCAAACCCATGAGAGCCTTGTCCCGAATCTTATCGAAGAAGCACACGAAGCTGCCGAGGCAATTCTAAGTGGTGATAGAGAGCATACCGAGGAGGAACTCGGAGATCTATTACTCCAAGTCGTGCTACATGCTGAGATCGCGAATGAAACCGATGGATTCACGTTGGACTCGGTGGCGAATGGAATTTCAGAAAAACTGGTGCGTCGGCATCCGCACGTTTTTGGCGATTCCGACGCCAAGGACACTGATGAAGTGCTTCTCCAGTGGGAAGAAATCAAAAAAGCAGAGAAGGGCGGAGTGGAATCCGAAAGTGTGCTGGATGGAGTCTCACACGGGCTTCCCGCACTGATGCGATCACAGAAGCTTCAGAAAAAAGCCGCCAAAGTGGGCTTTGATTGGCCTGATATGAAGGGAGCGCTAGAAAAAGTGCGCGAAGAAGTGGAGGAGATTGCGACAGCGCCACCAGAAGAACTTGGCGAGGAAATCGGCGATCTATTGCTCGCCACCGTGAGCCTGGCGCGAAAGGCGGGATTCGATGCCGAGACACTGCTCGTGGCGGCCAATATGAAATTTAGCGCGCGTTTTGCGGCGGTGGAAAAAGCAGTGGATGTGCATTCCGCGACGCTGGAGGAGATGGACGCGGCTTGGGATGTGGCGAAAGTGGAGGCTCGCAAGTTGATCACGGGCTAAGGTCTGTGCACCATCAAAAAAATGCCCGCCGCTGAAGCTAGATCCCTCCTTATCGAACACCTGAAGTCTAAACGACGTCTTGGGGAGAAGACGGTTTACCTGACTCCTGAAGCTCAAGCGGCCTTGGCCGAAGTGAAAGCGGCTCCCGCTCCAGTGGAAGTGAAGCCCGAGCCGATTGCACAAGCGATCGAGGAGCCAAAAATCATCGCCCCTGTAGAATTTGATATCCCTGCAGGCGACAAGGTGGCGGCACTGGCCGCCATCAAAACCGCCGCAAAATCGAGCGGCATCTGCGCCCAACTCGGCACCCTTCGGCCTACTTTCGTCTTCGCCACCGGGACGCCGGATGCGCCAGTGGTCTTTGTGGGCGAAGCTCCGGGACACGAAGAGGAGCTGAAGCGCGAGCCTTTCGTAGGTCCTCCCGGGCGGCTTTTCGATAAAATCGTGAAAGCTACCGGGCTTTCCCGCGAGAAAATCTATATTTCAAACGTCGTGAAATGGCGCCCCATGATGGGAGACGGCACGACCCAAGGGATCAGCAATCGAAAGCCGACTACTGCCGAAATGAGTGCTGCGAAGCAATTCGTCCTCAAAGAAATCGAGGTCATTCAGCCCAAAGTAGTCGTCGCCTTAGGCGCGAGCGCTGCCGAGGGACTCTTAGGACTTACCGATCCGCTAGCGAAACTTCGCGGAAACACCTATGACATTGGCGGGATACCAGCAATCGTCACCTATCACCCATCCTATCTACTGAGAAATGAAGCGCTCACCGAGCGGCGGAAAGTCTGGGAAGATATGATGGTCATGATGGAAAAAATTGGACTTCCCATCTCCGAAAAACAACGCGGCTTTTTTCTCAAGTAACCCTGTGTAATCCTACAACTCTCATGAACCGCTTCTCTTTGCTATTGCTTCTCCCTACCTTGCTCGCATTTTCCAGCTGCGTCACCATCGAGCCGGAGACCTATCCCGAAGAGCCTCCACCCGAACGCCCGCATTCAGATTCCGACCACGTAGCAATCCCGCCGTTTTCATGGGAACTGGAACCTGCCGGAACCGGTTATCACCTAGACATCTTAATGGGCGACCGCGATTTCCACATTACTGATGGCGGCGAATTCGTGAACGCGCGGCAGGTCTCAAGAAACCACCGCCAAGTGCCCCGCGGCACGGTCAGCGCATTCGAAGTCTACCTTCCCGATGGCGAAATCGATCTCTACTGGGTGGAAGAAGGACGCCCGGGAACGCTCGTGGTATTCCGCAAATTCTATGACGCACAGGATAACGTGTGGGATCAAGAACGACGATTGAGATCGATTAAATTTTAGAAACCTCCC
>CALAIY010000002.1 GCA_937922595.1 uncultured Verrucomicrobiales bacterium
TCCCTCGCCTTAGCTGGCGACTTCAAACTCGCCCAATTTGCGGAACTTCTGGTAACGCTCTTCGAGGAGAGTTTCGTGAGAGAGCCTTCCGAGGTCTTCGATGGCTTCTACGATTACTTTTTTGAGAGAATCGGCAGCGACCGCATGATCATGGTGGGCTCCCCCCTGAGGCTCAGGGACTACCCCATCGATGATCCCAAGACCTTCGACGTCGGGTGCGGTGATTTTAAGAGCCGCAGCAGCTTCCGGAGCATGCTCACGGTGCTTCCAAAGAATCGCAGCACAGCCTTCTGGGCTAATCACTGAATAGTAGGCGTTCTCCATCATGTAGACGCGATCTGAAACGCCGATCCCGAGTGCGCCGCCCGACCCTCCTTCGCCGAGGACCACGGAGATGGTAGGCGTTTTCAAAGACATCATTTCTTTGAGATTGAAAGCGATGGCTTCAGCGATATTTCGCTCTTCTGCTCCGATTCCCGGATAGGCTCCTGGAGTATCGATCAGGGTAATCACGGGAATACCGTAGCGCTCTGCAAGCTTCATCAGGCGAAGCGCTTTGCGGTAGCCTTCTGGGTGGGCGCTGCCGAAATTGCGTTTGATATTTTCCTTTAGCTCACGGCCTTTCTGGTGGCCGATAAGGACGCAACGATGGCCGCCGATGCGGGCGAAGCCAGCGGGCATGGCGTGATCATCGCCTATGTGTCGGTCGCCGTGGAGTTCGAAAAAATCATCGAAGGCATGCTCCACGTAATCGAGCATGTATGGCCGCTGGGTATGGCGCGCGATCTGAATGCGTTGCCAAGCGGTCAAATTCTCGTAAATGGATTTTTTGGTCTCATCAAGCTTGGCTTCAATGCGCGAAATTTCGTCTGAGCAATCAATTTTCTGATTGGCGGAGTGGTCGCGCAGCGTTTGCAGCTGGATGGCGAGATCGGCGAGTGGCTTCTCAAATTCAAGGACTTGTTCTTTCATCGGTCGGGGAAGGAAATAGGACGGAGCGTTACCCGGAGATGGATACAATCAAGCCATCTCGCATGATGGCAAAAAGTTCTTCCATGGTTCCGGGATCAAAAAATAGACCAGCGCCAAGGCGCTCTTTTTGGTCGGCAGTGGCGAGGACGAGGCCTACTGGCGAGCCCGGGCGCTTAAGCTGCACCCATTTTGCAGCCGTGCCGTAATCAGCGTCCGAAAAACCAACTTTTTCTTCGCCACGCCAAGCCGAGCTAGCACTCACCTGCATTTTCGTAGGAATGCGGAGCCCCTTGGGCACGGCGACATCTGCAATACGAAACTCCGCGAAGAAGATACCGTCTTTATTGAGGGTGAGAGTTTGCTCGGAGAGTGAGACTTCCACCTCGAATTCCATCGGGTAGAGCACAAATCGATCGCCAGGATGAATATTGTAGCTCGAGACACCATTGACGAGACGGAGGAAGGCAAGTGTCGTGTGATGCTCACGGGCGATGGCGGCAAGCGCGTCACCTCGCTGCACCAAGTAATCCAGCTTTCCTGGCATTGGCCGCCGCGAGAGCAGTCGATCAAGATTAAGCTCGGTGAGTATCCGCTTGGACATCGGCGTACGCAATGATTCCGGGTAGACGGCCATGATCTGGAGCATCTCCGCGCGGGCGGCCTGCTCTTCGCCCGATTTAAGGAGCGACACCGCCTTGGCAAACTGCCTCAATCCAGGATCGGGCGGCGCTGGTGGCTCTTCGTAGAACTCCTCAATCTCTTCAATCGCCTGCCTCTGTGGAATGTATTCTTTCCGCAGATATCGGTAGGCAAAGAGAATCGCGGCGCTGGAAAACCCAACGGCGAGAAAAAGAATGACGAGCTTGGTGCGGACAGCGCGCATCGTCGTTTCTTTAAAGAAGTCCTTTCCGTTTAAAATCGAAGACGTTCGTGCCCCGTGATTTTTCGATCATCTCGATGGTGAACTTAAGCAGGCAAATTTCCCAGGTGTCATCGACGCCTTTAATGACGGCTGCGAGGGGATTGTTCCCAGATTCGATACGATCTTTGAGACGGTCGCAGACGATTTCGAACGAGTCTTCCACCAGGGATTCTTTAATGTCCGCTTTGGTGAAGCTGAAGCCGTAGCGGATGACATCGAGCTCGATGCCCTCGCGCTTCATCCAATCGGCAAACGCACCTGCCTGGTCGCCAAAACCTTCGAAAGACATCTCGGTAAAGGCGTCCGGTCGAAGGATCTGCGGCTTTGAAGCCTCAATCCGCCCTTCGCGGACGCGTACCTGGCCTACGGAATCCATCAGCTCGGTCACGAGGAAGAATTCAAAGGCCGTTGAGCCAAAGGTGTCAATCCTACGATCCGGCTCGCGAATGACACGGGTCGTTTCAAGGGCGTAATGGATATCGTCGTCGGAAAACATTAAATAGAGGATTCGCGGGTCGATCACCATAGGGAAGGCGGTGGCCATCGCCACCAGAAAGAACCTCAGAGCGCACGCCAAAGCTCAACCGTACCCATATTGGCCAAAAATGCCACGATCTCATCGAAGCCTGCCCCAAAGCCATTAGAATTTGCATAATGAAAATTTATTTTGTGACAAAAAATTCACATTGAGCTTCCCATTAGAGAGCCAGTCAGATAATCTTTCGGAAACCCCGTTTTTCAAGATTTATGAATCAACCTGCTGACCCCTTTGCCAAAGAACTCGATTCCATCCGAACCGGAGAGGCAGAGCCGATGCTGGTGCATAAATCAAAAGACCTCTACTTCCGGGCTCTCGATGCCGACCCCTATGGCTTTAACAACCCGAGCTACGACTGGGCGGAGGAAGATAAATTTGTAAAATTCTTCATCGCCTTTGCCATCGCAGGACTAGTGGCCGCCTTCGTTGCTCAGTCCACTGGGGTGCTGGGCCAGCTCAGCCCAAAGGCTTACGGTGTGTTTATCGCATGGATTTTCGTGGAACTTCTTGGGAAATTCCTCTTCTCAATCGTGATCTTTAAATTCCGGATCAAGATCAATTACATCAGGAAGCTTGCTCTGCGCCCCTGGCGGAAACTCAAGACTTACGTAATCCCACTCATCGTGGTGGGCCTCTTGGGAGTGCCCGATGGGGCAAGCTCTGCGGTGGCCGGAGTGATCATCTTTTTCTTCCTCGATCTTCTCAAGACCATGCTTACCGAGTGGCATGTAATCCGTCGGAAATCGACATTTCTTTCTCGTGCGTTCGTCTCCTGGGATCGCCTTGAAGACCGGCCTTACACGCTTCGCTACGATATCCTTGAGGATGTTTTCCGCTTTTTCGTCTACCTCCCATTTATTCTCATCTTCGGAAAAGGTGCGATGCTCGTGATGATTCCAAATCTAATTAATGAGTTTGGGGATGGCCTAGCCGAGCCCGTTGGCATTCGATTTGGGCGGATCAAGTACAGGACACGCTCGCTCTACTACAAAGGGAAATTCTGGGCAGGTAAATTCGAGCGCAGCGTGGAAGGCAGCGCGATGGTTTTCCTGGTCTCAATCATTGTGCTTTTCCTCTACAAAGCGGAGTTCACCGGGATGCAATTCGGAATTCTACTCGCGGTGCTCCCCATTATCATGACTCTCGCGGAGGCCATCAGCCCGCACACAAACGATGGTCCGGCATTAGCCCTCGTGGGCTGCTCCACGATTTGGGCGGTGACCCATTTCGTCGTCTGAGAGATTCTTCGGCCACGCACTGGGCTCGGGGTCGTTTCTCGACCTGCGAGCTAAGAAGCAGTCCATTGCTCCACCAAGGCAGATGAAAGCGCAGTAAAGAAGCGCACACTGAATGAGCATCAGCGAATGATCACCCGTCTTATCGACATCTGGGAGTGCCGAAGATCCTCGAAAAATCTCAAATGCCGCAACACCCAAGGTAAACGATACCATTACTCCAACCATGAGTAGAACACCTGCGCGATAGGACATGGGGAAGTATAACATACATAATTATAATTTCCATACCTTTAATAAAAACAAGACTAGAACCCAAAGTCTTCAGGAAGAAACTCCACTGGCGTTGTCCCACGTATGAGGATGATGCGAAAGCCGATATTCTCCGCTTGAGTTTCCGAAGGCACCGCTAGCCTCCGGCCAAGCCCAAGATCGTCCTTTTCGAAATCCTGCCAGCTTGCGCCCCGCAGCACGCCCAATTCAGCAGCATCATCTTCCTCACCGCCGTAGCTATCACTCACCCATTCCCAGACATTTCCAGCAACGTCGAAAAGCTTGTATGCGTTTCCTTTGTACTTTCCAACCGGTGAAGTATACACAACACCATCATTGTAGCCCTCGATCACTTCATCTTTCGCACGCCCCAAGCTTCGTCGATAGGTCTTGTCCGCAAAGTTCCCCGCCTTTGCCGGAGGCGGCCACTGCACTCCCCAAGGGTAAACCCCGAATATTCGATCGCCTCGATCTGCTGGGCTGTCTCCACGCTCTACCGCAGCCCCAGCCGCCGTGCTCCATTCCGCATCAGTCGGAAGCCGGTAGGTATCCCCTGCCCCAATTCTTCCAATTTCACGCTCGTGAGTGGTAAGCCAGCGGCAAAATGCCTCCGCTTCTGATCGCATAATGTTCACCACTGGGTGCGCCCCACCCTGCTGAAATTTCGGCTTCAATGGAGCCACCGCACCTGTCGCATTGAGATAGGCATTGAAATCCCGCTTTCGAACCTCATGGGCACCGACAAGGAAGTTTTCGATGAGGGGATCGCCCACCGGGACAAAACGCATTCTCAGACTATTCCCCCAAGTCTGCCCAAATTCCACGGCGCTACTCACACGCAAAGGAATCGTAGCTTCCACGGCTCCTCCAGCATTCAGCGCGAGTAAGTAGGGCTCAATTTGGTAGCCAGGGAGCCGGAGCTCAATCCTCCGCTCACCGGCCTCAGTCCTCCTTCGAGTGAGGGGAGTCTGCCCAATGTAGACACCCTCATCGTACACTTCCGCACCAGAAGGCTCCGAATTGATCGTCAATTCGCCAAACTCCTGCTTATATACAACGCAGCGAAATGCATGAAATGAGCCCCGCACGTCCCCCACTTGGTCTAGTACATTTTCCGTTACGATTTCATATCTGTATTTAAAATCTGGAGCGAGAAATCCCTGCTTAAGATCCTCTTGAGTCAACCATTCACAGAAGCTCTGAATATCAGTACGCGGCACATACACAATATAACCTCGCTTGTTATTGCGAAGCTTCCACGAAATGACCTCCCCTTCTAACAGTTCCCCATTCTCTCGGATAAATTGCTGATAAGTTGTCGGCTCTATAGCCACCCAAGTTCCATCGTTATCCGATTCGAAGCGCATTCCTAGATGATTGCGCCACCACTTCCCCGGCGTGGGAGGATCGAAGAAACGCATTTTCACCACGCCAAGGTTAATCCGAGCCCCCGATCGTGCACTTACCCTGAGTTCCTCGTCCTGATAGCGTGGACTCTTCAAAACAAACTCGTAATTCCCACCCGGCATCGATAATGGATCCGGAGTTTTCCCGACCTTCTTCCCTGCCAGCCAAATTTCTGCCCCCGAAGGATCCGATTGCAATACGATCTCTGCTAAGCGCTGCCTTTCGGGAGGCAATGCGTTTACAATCGAGATAGGCAGCTCCGGAGCCGGCCCCGTAAGGAGCCTTACCGAATCCCCCTCTGTAAAACTCACGATCAATGCAGCAAGCCCCGCCGCGACCACGGGGATCGTAAATAACCCTGGAATCCTTGATGGAAGATACTCTCCAGCAGCGATAGAACGCAATTCCTCAGCCATCGCCGCAACCGTCTGAAATCGACGTTTCGGCGAGGGTGAACAAGCTCGGCAGAAAACTTCATTGAGCGCAAGCATACGATCCCGCTCTCTCGAATTCGAAAAATCTTCCGGCAATGCAGGAAACTCAAACCTATCGAGCCCCGTGCTAATTTCATAAAGCACCATTCCAAGACTGAAGATATCCGCCTGCTCAGTACCCGGCCCTTCCGGCGGGACGAATCCATCCGTCCCGACATAACTTTGCTCGCCACCACTTTCTGCGACGAGCCCCATATCCGCAAGCATTGCAAGTCCCTTCACGAATATGACGTTCGAAGGCTTGATGTCCCGGTGAGCAAGACCATGCTCATGGAGATACCCTAGCCCCCGGCAGAGACTAATCCCCCAAGTAAGACACTCATCGAGAGGGACCTTTCCCCGTCGCTTCACTTCCGAGCCCAATGTAAGTGGGACATATTCAGCAGGGACGATTTCCTGTCCCGTCTGCTCATCGTCCGCAAGCTCCATTACATAGTAATAGAAGCTGTGTTCGGTATTCCGGCCAACGTGCAAGATATCAACGATGTAGGGACTTTCCCGCGCAATCGGCTCGTAAGCCCTCAGCCCCTCAAATTCCTGCTCAAAGGTTTTCTCCAGCTCAAAATCCTTCCGGTGCACCACCTTCACCGCACGAAGTGAACCCGTAAGCCCACGTGCCATCCACACCTCACCATAAGAACCTTTACCAATACATCGTAAGACCTCGTGATCTGGAATCGGAGGAGCTTCGTGACGGAACGGAAAATTACCGGTCTCAGCCGGAGGCCGCCTACTGGGGGGGGGCTGCTTCAAGGGTCGCAATCTCTTTCTTGATCAGTGCACCCACGCGATGCTTTGCCAGATAGACCTGCGCCATGCTCACATCGAGCGCTCGGGTGACGCGCTTTGCGTCCCATCCCTTGATGACATACGCATCGAAGATCTGAAATTGCTTCGGCGAGACGCGTCCTTTCACCAGCTCAATCGCGCGATCCGCTATATTTTTTTTCCACTCATACTCCCAGATACTATCGAGCTTATCCGCTTTAGGATCTGCCATTCGATCAAGCGCGTGCGTGCGCTCGTCCTCATCCGCACCATAGGGATTCGCCATCGCCGTATCTTTTGCCCGGCGGCGAAGCTGATCCGTAATACGCCAACGTGTCATATTCATCAGCCACGATTTAAACGAACCCGCATTCGGATCGTATTTTTGCTGAAGACTCTGCTTCGCGATCGAAAGCACCGTCTCCTGAACCACATCGAAAGCCTCCTCCGAACGCAAGCCACTTTTGAGCGCTACGCTATAGATGAGCCGCCAATACGTTTTATAAAAATCATCCCAACTCTTCTGATCCTCCCAATTGTGGAGACGCTCAATCAGGCTCTTTCGCGTCTTCGCATAGTTCGATTTCACCTTCGGATCCGCATCGATCGGCTCGCCCTCAGCGATGCCCTTCTTTCGTTCTTCGGGAGTGGACCGTTTTTTTTGGGCAGGCATGCAGGAGGATTCTGGAAGTCTTAAAGACCCCATAAGAAACACGTAAGCCCCCGTGAGGTCAAACACTCCCTACCCCCAGTTTCACCGTTTATCTGATTTAAAAAGTACGCCCACCGGGAATCGAACCTGGATCTTCGGCTTCGGAAACCGACGTCCTATCCGTTGGACTATGGGCGCTTTTTACTCGGCAAATACCGCGTGTGGGGAGCCCATACACCCGCCATGCGGAAACCGCAAACTAGAGATTGCGCAGTTTACACTGAGCGTAGCTCCTTCAATAGTGACTTGGGGTAAATGCCCCTCCAAATTGATCACTCACTCGACAAATCCCGCCCGTACCGTCGTCCTTAAATTCGGCACGGGCATCCTCACTAAGCCTGGCTCCGTTCATCTCGATGCTCAGCAATTCTCTGATCTCACGCAAGCCGTGGCGAGCGTTCAATCGGATGGCACGCGCTGTATCGTTGTCTCCAGCGGCGCTGTGGGAGCTGGCCTTGCGGCCTTCAATCTAAATTCTCGCCCCACCGAGACCGCCATGCTCCAAGCTTGCGCCGCAGTTGGCCAAGGGCTTCTCATGCACCGCTATAGCGAACTCTTTGAGAAACACGATTACGCTGTTGCTCAACTCCTCGTCACGAGCGCTGATTTCCAGCAGAATTCGCGGAGAGCCCTCTTCGGAGCCACGCTCACACAATTACTCGACCTGCCAAACGTCATTCCCGTAATCAACGAGAACGACTCTGTCGCCACTGAAGAGCTTCGCTTCGGCGATAACGATGCCCTCTCAGCAGATGTCGCTGCCCTCGCCAAAGCGGACACCCTGATCCTCTTCACTGCTGTAGATGGCCTGGCAAATTCCTCCGGCGATCTAATTCCCGAAGTCACCGATATTGACGACGCACTCCAGCACGTTCGTAGTGAGACTGGGCACCTCTCCGTTGGCGGCATGGCGTCCAAGCTTGAAGCCGTGCGCAAAGCCACCGCCTCCGGCGTTGAAACCATTATCGCTAACGGTCGTAACCCCTCCCAACTCTCCGCCCTACTCTCCGGCGGAGGCATCGCCACGCGATTCAAAGCATCTGAGATCACATGACGCTTAAAGAACAAGTTCTCCACCTAGGCAAGCAGGCCCGCGCCGCCTCTTACGAACTCAGCCAACTCACCACAGAGCAGAAGAATACCATCCTTCTTGCAATGGCCGATGGTATTGACACACAGGCCACCACCATTCTTGATGCCAATGCTATCGATCTCGCCGCTGGTCGCGACAAAGAGCTAAGCCCCGCCATGCTGGACCGCCTCACCTTGGATAAAGCGCGCCTCGCCTCAGTGGCAGATGGCATTCGCCAAGTCGCCTCGCTCCCCGATCCCATTGGCGAGACTCTAGACCACTGGACACGTCCAAACGGTCTCGACATCGAACAGCGCAGAGTCCCCATCGGCGTCATCGGAATCATCTACGAATCCCGGCCAAACGTCACCTCCGACGCCGCAGCCCTCTGCTTCAAGACGGGCAATGCGACCATCCTTCGCGGCGGATCCGAAGCCTTCCACTCGAATACCGCCATCGCCACCGCACTCCAGCAGAGTGGCTCGTCCGCAGGACTTCCCGATCACAGTATCCAGCTCATTCCCTCCACCGACCGCGAGACCGTAAAGCACCTCGCCGAAATGCATCAGTATCTCGATCTCATTATCCCACGCGGCGGAAAAGGCCTTATCGAGACCATCGTCTCACTCGCCCGAATGCCCGTCATCAAGCACTACGACGGCATCTGCCACATCTACATCGATTCTGCCGCAGCCATCGACCTCGCAGTCGCCCTCACCATTGATGGCAAATGCCAGAACCCCGGCGTCTGCAATGCACTGGAAACCGCCCTCGTCCACCAGGACGTCGCCACCGCATATCTCCCCGCCGCCGCAGCAGCACTCCGCGAACGCGGCGTCGAGCTTCGGGGAGACAACGCCTCCCTCTCCCACCTCGGCGAAAATGCCACTCCTGCGACAGAAGATGATTGGTCCACCGAATATCTTGAAAAAATCATCTCTTTTAAAACCGTCGCATCCCTCGCCGAAGCCGTCTCCCATATCAATGAATACGGCTCCCACCACAGCGATCTCATCGTCACCACCGATGAAGCCGCCGCCACCCGCTTTATGAATGAGATCGATTCCTCGGGGGTCTTCTGGAATGCCTCCACCCGATTCAATGACGGCGAAGAATTCGGATTTGGAGCCGAAATTGGCATTAGCACAGATAAGCTCCATGCTCGTGGTCCGATGGGACTGCGCGAACTCACCTCCTATAAATATTTGATCCGCGGCACCGGCCAACTCAAATCCCAGCCCGCCAAATAAGGGATCCTCTTTTATTACTCAAAAAAAACTAACTCATGTTGTTCAAAGCCCCCACGATGGCCGCATTCATTGCCGTTACAGCAGCCTATTCTCTTGTATCCTGCGAGAAACAAAAATCCGCTACGCCGCCCGAAAAAACCGATATAACCGAGGCCGCCCTCGATATACCTCCTGCAGCCCCCGCTCCTACCACCTCCCCCCTTCTCACCTCCCCTTCCACTTTCGAAAGGGCTTACGCCAATACACCAATAAATTGGAGGCTTTGGGATGATGAAGCATTCGCGCTGGCAGAAAAGCACCGCCGCCCAATCTTCGCTCTCATCGGCTATTCAGTCTGCCCCTGGTGTGCCCGAATGAAAGAAACAGTCTACAGCGATCCGAAAATCGCTGCATTCATCAACGAAAACTTCATCCCAGTCATCGTCGATGCCGACCTACACACCGAGGTAAACCGCGTTTTCATGGCCTACATCCAAGCCTCCAAAGGAGTCTCCGGCTGGCCACTCAATATCTTCCTCACACCCAACGGTGCCCCACTCAGCGCCGCCTCATACATGACAAAAGACAGCAAGCCTGGAGTCCCCGGATTCCTAAATGTTGCTGAGCATATTTCCAAGCAATGGCAGCAATATCCCGAGCACTATGCAACCCAGGCACTGCGCGACCTCAAGCCTCTCATCAAACGCTTCAACAAACACTCCCCCGAAGCTCTCGTCCGCCCCTCTGCCGAGATCGTCGATTCCACTATTTCCTCCCTAGCAGCCAGCTTCGACCCACTATCTGGAGGCTTCCATTCGCGCCCTAAATTCATCTTCCCGCCACGCCTCGAATTCCTCCTCGCTCGAGCAGCCTCACCATCCTCCGAAAAATACCAAAAGAAACGCGCCCTCGATATGGTCGCCACCACGCTCGATAACGCAGCGCTCTCGGCTACTCGCGATATCCTCTCTGGTGGCTTTTTCCGCTACTCCACAGATTCCTACTGGAACGGCCCCAATTTCGAAAAACACCTGATCGACCAAGCACTCAACGCAGCCACCTACAGCTTAGCCTATGAAGCTACGAATACCCCACTTTACCGCGAGGTCGCTTACGAGACTTTCGCATTCTTAGAAAACACATTCGCCTCACCATCGGGCACTTTCTACAGCTCGCAGGCTTCAGGATTCCTCGCCTCCACCCAGCCCGATAACACTCCTGCCAGCCCTATTGGCTCCTACTTCACCTGGAGCATCGAAGAAATCCAAAGCGCTCTCGGCACCAACATAACCGAGCCATTCCAGCAAGCCTTCGGAATCAAGAGCCGTGGAAACCTCCCCTCTTCGAGCAGCCTGCATAACGACCTAAATGGCCGCAATGTCCTCATTCCCCAATCGCCCTCCGTCCTTAAAGAATTCGCTATCGAGCTAGAAAAGCTCGCCGAGGCGCGTACTGCACGCCCCACCCCCTTAATAGATCAGAGCATTGCCCTCGCACCAAATGCCTGCGCCGCATACGCTTACGCTCGCGCCGGGCGCATTTTCAATGACCCTGCCCTCATCACTCGCGCCGAAAAAATTCTCAGCACCCTCCGCGACACCCACTGTGCCGGCAGCGCCATTCCATCCATTAGAAATACACTGGGCAAGACCAGCGGCCTCGCAGCGACAGCCCACGACTTCGCCACCCTCATCTACGCATACCTAGAAATGCACAGTGCTACAAAAGATCCAAAATGGCTAGCCGAGGCCACCGCCGCCCAAGAAGAACAAACCACAAAATTCTACGACACCAACGCACGCGGCTTTTTCGCAGGTGAAACGAATAACCACCTCTTCATGAGAATGAAGCCCATTTTCGACGCCTCTGCACCATCCCTAAATTCTCTTTCCACACTCAATCTCATCACCCTTGCCAATGCCACCGGCGATGCAAAATACCGCAAGCAAGCCTGGGAAACGCTCTACGGCCTCAGCCCCTACTACAACAAACTTCCCGGCCGAAGCGCCACTATGATTCAAGCCCTCGGAGTTCTGCTCGACTCCGGCCAGCCCGGCAAGTAACCTCCCCCATCGTAATAGCTACCATGTCCGAAGCACGCACCTCTCAAATCTCCCGAAAAACTGCCGAGACCGATATCGCTCTCAGCCTCACCATCGATGGCACCGGCCAGAGCAGCATCGATACCGGAGTCCCCTTCTTCGATCACATGCTCACGCTCTTCGCAAAGCACGGCCTCTTCGATCTCGAAGTAAAGTGCGACGGCGATATTGAAGTCGATTACCACCACACCGTAGAAGACGTCGGCATCGTCCTCGGCCAAGCCTTCAAGCAAGCACTCGGCGATAAAGCCGGCATCGTGCGCTACGGCTTCTTCTTCCTCCCCATGGACGAGACCCTCGCCCGCGTCGCCGTAGACCTCAGCGGCCGCCCATTCCTAGAGCACCGCGTCCCAGAAAACGTCACCAGCATCCGCGACTTCTCCTTCACCCTCGTCGAAGAATTCTTTCGCGCCTTCACCTTCAATATCGACGCCAACGTCCACGCCCAAATCGAATACGGCCGCGACGCCCACCACATGGCCGAAGCCCTCTTCAAAGGCCTCGCCCGCTCCGTAGACGCCGCCACCCAGGTAGACCCCCGCACCGCGGGAGCGATCCCCTCCACCAAGGGACAGATCTAGGAGGC
>CALAIY010000003.1 GCA_937922595.1 uncultured Verrucomicrobiales bacterium
CGGTTTCTTTTTTGGCCGGTGGTTTCGTTGATTAAGCCAAGTTCCTCAAAGCGAGAGAGAACTTTGTTGGCTTGGGTGAACGAAATGGAGAGGCGTTCTTTGACCTGATTGGCCGTGACGGCGGGATACTCGAAAAGATAGTCAAGGAGCGGGAGGGCACCGTTCATATTGCCGACGGCATCGGCGACCTTTTGGCGGGTCGTTTCGCGGAGGGTGATGATTCCTCGGGCAGTCTTCACAGCATCACGGGAGACAGTGGCGACTCCGCGGAGGAAGAACTTAATCCAGCCTTCCCAATCGCCATGGCGGCGGATCGCGGTAAGGCGATCGTAGTATTCCATGCGGTGGAGCTTGAAGTAGTGAGAGAGGTAAAGGAGCGGGAATTCGAGGATATCGCGATGGCAGAGAAGGAAGGTGATAAGAAGCCGGCCGACCCGACCATTGCCATCGAGGAAGGGGTGGATGGTCTCGAACTGAGCATGAGCGTAGGCGCAGTGGATAAGGGCGGGGAGATCGCCGGGGGCGTGGAGAAATTTTTCCAAATCACCGAGAGCTTGAGTCATTTCGTGAACGGGTGGCGGAACGTAGGTGGCATCTTTCAAACCACAGCCTCCGGGGGCGATCCAATTTTGCGAGCGGCGGAACTCCCCGGGGTTTCGTTCGCTGCCGCGCGTGCCAGCCATGAGCTTGGCGTGGATTTCCCGAATGAGGCGAAGGGACAGCGGTAGGTTACCGCTGCGGATTTGGTCGAGGCCGTGGTTCATTGCCTTGATGTAGTTTACCACTTCTTCGACGTCCTTCGGTGTATCGTGCTCTCCAGACTCATAGTCGATGACGTCCTCAAGCGTGCTTTGAGTACCTTCGATCTGGGATGAGAGAACAGCTTCGTAGCGAACATACATCGCGACAAAGAAATCGGGGCTAGGAAGGACGGAGCAGACGCCATCCAGCCGACCCAAGGCGCGGTCGGCATCAGAAAGGAGGCGAGCGATCTCTTGATCTTGGTCGAGAGGCGCGTCCGGGGGCAGTGAAGCCGGGATGAAGGCGGTGTAGCCATCTCTTTGTTTCACAAAATGCCCTGATCGTGCAATAAACTCGCTCATGAGTGAGATTTATCACCCAAATATAGAATATATCGAGAGAAAACGACTCGCTATTCTCCAAATTACACTATTTTTGTAATATAAATGAAATATTAGAGAGGTATTTCTGGTGCGAGTAATAAGACTGTAGACCACCGAGATGGGCAATTCCCATTAAAGGAGGTCACTCACATCCGCTGACACTCAAAAAAACAAACGGCTATAACAGCACTCACCTCATCCGAGCGCTTTTGTAGAAGCCTCATTGGTCTCGACTAGCGAAACCGATTTCCTCGGGTCGGAGAACTTGTCCATGAGCCCGAACAAAGTTTCGGGAAGAGCTCTCTTACGGAGCAGCACATCACCATCGTCAGTTTTCATGAAACTGATCCGCTCTCCGACTGAAAAGCCGAGAGTTTCCCGGAGGGCTAAAGGAATCGTAATCTGGCCTTTCGAAGTGATTCGGCAGGTTTCGAATTGTTCCATAATTTTTACTACATATGCTTCTGGTAAGAATTCAACCATTGGAGCAGGAGCTGCGCGATCCAGACCGAAGCCACCTCAGCCTCATCAAGCTGATCCGCAAATACCGGCGCTGCGAATCACGAGACCAAGGACTGCTTCGAGATAATCAGACGGAGCGATTCCGGCGATACCCGGGTGAAGCCGAATTTTTCGTAGAATGGGACGAGGCTTTTGTCCGGCGCCCTGTCCATGGAAATTCCAGTGCCTCAAGCTACATAGAGGGAATCAGTAAAGACTCTTCACTATGATGGATGGATTACCCTAGCGTTGGGCTGGGCTCTCGCTCTGGACGATGTCCGGCAATCGCGGTTTTCTACCGTCAGTCGAGCCACACGACTAGCCGAAGGAAAATGCGCATTTCTGGATCGAGAGGAGTTGTGGAACCTGAGAGATCGGTCCAATTGATCAGGTCTGTGGAAGACTCAGTGATAAGAATCGATGCCGTGTCCGGAAGGTCGGCGGGGAGAGCTAGGCCAATCGTGTTATCACCAAGCTCTATCGCAGGAGCGGGATTGGGCACGGAGGGATCAAAACCAAGGGCAAACTCGATTGCGTTGGGCAGCGAATCACCATCGGGATCATCGGTAGCTCCTCTCTGGCCGTCAGGAAGGGATGCTGCATTCGCAGCCACCCAGTCTTCGTAGCTTAGGCGAGGAGTGACAGCGAGTAAAATCCTGTCACCGTTCTCCTGTTCCGATTGATTTTGATTACTGTCTGATAGAACAATGGAAGTAATAAACTCGTCTTCTTCCGGGAGGACATCGATAGTAGCATTAAAGGTGTAGGTGCCTGATAGGCTAGTGCCTTCGACGATATCCGCAGAATCAAATTCGCCAAAGCCGACTTCAGCACCACCGTCATCGAAAAAAGAAATACTCCCGCTTGCGACACCGGAAATATCATCGGTAGCAGAGATAGTAACACTGATAGTGGCAGGCAGGGGAGTGTTCCGAGGGAAGGGATCGGAGGAAAAGGTGACTGCGCCAAGAGCAGGTGGCGTATTATCGATTGTTAAATTAGTATTGATAACTGTGAGGACTTCACTGCTACCAGAAGGGAACGGAATATCATCGCTAGCACCATCATTACTATAACGAACAGAATTGTTAAATTCATCCGCTATATCTAGGGATAAAGGATAGCTTCCTGGCTCAAAAGATGTGGAAATTCTTAACTCGCCTTCGTAAATATTTGAAGAGTTCTCGATTTTCTCCAGCTCGACAAAGCTTTCAGCTTCATTGAAGAAGACACACATAAAATCGATGCCGACGCCTAGATCGACTGCCTCAGCACGAAAAACTACGGTCTGAGATCCATCGGAAACATCTACGCTGGTAGGATTAACACTAAAGGAGATGAGCACTGGAGCCACCTCATCCTCAATGACCTCGAATTGCTGATCGGAATCACCAGGGAATGCCTGGGCATCAATGATCGTACCATAGTTAGTGGTGCGATTAGACACATCAACCGCCCGGATGGCTGGTTTCCAGGTGATAGGCTCGTTAGTCCCGTTGTCGACTGACGCAGGAATTTCTCTCGTAAATTCATAGACGCCTGAGGTCGCATCGCCTGAGATTCGGTTTCCGATAAGCTCGATAGGTGGTTCGATGAGCTCACCGTCGCCAGCATCGTCGAGGTAAAGCTCAAGGATGAGGGAGTCGATGCCTCGATCATCGCTGGCTTCGGCACGGAAGGTCACTGTTTGTGGATCAGTGCCATCATCAAGGAATACTGCCATAGCCGGAGAAATCGAAAGGAGCGAAAGCACAGGAGGATCCATATCGACGTCTCCAGTATTCATAATATCGAGGGTGCCGCCGAAGCTTCCAGGGAATGCATTGCTGGCGGCTGAGTAGCTGGACATATCGCCATTATTTTCTTCAACGGTAACGACAACTGCCCAGTCTCCAGCGGGACGAAACGCTGGGATTTCAAGCTCACCGGAATAGATTCCCCCGGCGGCATCACCAGACGTTCGCATAAGCACTCCCTCTCCTCCTTCAATGTATCCGGCGCTCGCCGCAAGATCGGACATCGAATCCGATACCTGGATCAAGATAGATTTGATATCGTCGGGAGAAGTGATTCCCATCGTGACCGTGGTGGCCGCCGCCGCCCCGCTGCTGATATCGAATGTTTCTTGCGAAAAAGAAATGCTATCGAGGACAGGCGATTCTGCGTAAGCGATATTAGCCGAAAGGAGAAAAGTAAGCAGGTAGGGTGAAACCTTCATGCTTGATGGTTGACCACCAATTCTTAGGACGCAAATTTTTAGATAGCACAGCGCGGAAAACGATCTCTGGAGTGCGTGGAGCGGCGGCGTTTCTCGAGGCCATCGGCAAAGGAAGCAGATCCTACATAGAACTCAGCCAGAGCCTGCTCATTAGACTTCAAACCGCTCCCTCTCTCCAAAAAAACCATTTATTTCTCTAATCAATATCGGCGCTCAAAATCCCGGTGCATTTGGAAATTGATTATCACACTGAATATGGTAAATATTGAAAGTCTGTTTGTCGCCTCATGCACTCCCCCCCCAATGCTGATTCTTTTGAGCCCAGATTGCTGGATCATCGTCTCCCGGATACACCTACGGAGCTTTCTCAGTTGGTGCTAGATGAGCTGCCTTTAAGAATTTACTGGAAAAACCCGAACGGAGTCTATTTGGGATGCAATATGCCGGTAGCTAGAGATGCAGGGCTCAATCATCCTAAAGATCTTATCGGAAAAACAGATTTTGATCTTCCCTGGGGCAAGGCTCATGCAGTGGCTTACCGAAAGGAGGATCTTTCGGTGATGTATTCGGGGAAGCCGAAGGTGAATTTTGACGAAGAGCAATTGCTTTCGGATGGCTCAATTCGCCACATGGAGACGACGAAGAAGCCCCTTTACTGCGAAGCGGGTGAGATCGTGGGTGTCCTTGGAATCACGCGGTTGATTACTGAGAAAAAAAAGGCGGAGCAGGCACTTCTGAAAGCGCGTGATGCGGCGGAGGTCGCAAACCAGATGAAGAGAGAGTTCATCTCTACGATGAGTCACGAAATTCGCTCGCCGATGAATGTGATCCTCGGCTATATCGATCTCCTCAGTATTCAGGAAAAAGATGCTGCAAAGAAGGACACGCTGAAGACAATGACTACGAACGGGCAGCGGCTTCGAGAGATCATTGATGACGTTTTTGATATTGGGAAGATCGAATCAGATGATTTCATCCCGGAAAAGGTGGCGTTTGATCCAGTAAAGGTGTTTACCCGCCACTTCGAAGCGATGGAGCCATTGGCCGCGGAGCGCGGAATCGGCTACACGGCTGAGATCGCAGACAATCTCCCCCAATCGGTGATGAGCGACCCGGTGCGCTGGGGGCAAATCATTCGCAACCTCTTGAGCAATGCGATCAAATTCACTCCAAAAGGCACAGTAAAGGCAACGCTTTCGGCGACGCCTACGACCGACATCCCCTGCGGAGTGCGCCTCCATCTCACCGTGAAGGACACTGGCATCGGAATGAATGCGGAAACTCTTGGGCAGCTTTTTCAGAAATTTTATCGTTCAGACAATTCGATCGGCCGTGAATTCCCAGGGACGGGATTGGGGCTCTGTATCAGCCGAAAAATCGCTCGTATCCTGGGGGGTGATGTGACGGTGGCGACGACTTGGGAGGATAAGGGCTCGACTTTCGTCGCTTCAATCACCTGCCCCGCATGTCCGGAGGTAGAGTCCCCCCCGCTACGACATGAGCCTGACACAAGTAACAGCCTGCCCGACCTGGAAATTATCGCAGTCGATGATCTCCCGGCGAACCTCCTCCTGGTGAAGGCCTACCTAAAGCAAATCGGCCTCCCATGCACCACCTTCTCAAGCGCGAAAACTGCACTCACCCACATCAATAAAAATAACGTCGATGTGATCCTAATGGATATCGAGATGCCGAAGATGAATGGACTCGAACTGACCCGTGAAATCCGCGATCGTGACATGCAATCCGCGCTTTTAGACCGCGATATTCACATCATCGCGATGACGGCAGGCGTCCTACCCGAAGAGCGCCAGCGCTGCTTTGATGCAGGAATGAATGACTACCTCTCAAAGCCGTTTAACCTGGCGGAGCTAACAACCACGCTCGCAAAGGTGACATTAGATGCTGAGACCTCCGCAGGATTAAGCCTAGCGAGCTAGCGAAATCAATTTTTTCGTAGGACTCTAATAGAAAGGACGTCTTGGGCTTTGAGCAGGGCGGAGTCTCGCCCATAGTCATGCCATGTCCGACGAACCTGGTATCTCCCCCATCCCCATCGGCGGCAACGTGTCTCCATCAAATAGCGAAGCCGACACACCCGAATCAGCCGCAGCCCCCGTGACCGAGCCAATCCCAATTGGCGCTAAAACTACCACTGTAAAAGACGCTGACGATCATATCCAGCTCCAGCCTGAGCCATCGTCTCTTCCCCCAGGCCCGGAGCCTGTAGCCCTACCAGAAGCCCCCGTCGCAATACCGGCTCCATCGCCGCCAGCAGCGGAAACTCCCGCGCCCGCCGTGACGCGGTTTTTCCACACCCACGCATTCACCTCGGTCGCAGGACTTGCCCTTCTCCTCACCGCACTCTTCGTCCCGCACTGGGATTGGGCGAAAGCCCTTGCCGATGCCTCGCCAAATAATCCCACCGCTGCCTGGCTCGCCGAGCAATCTGGCAGCTCCACATTCGCCGGTAATATCTGGGAGGCTCTTCGCGCCGCCCTCCTCACCGCCATCGGAGGAATCGCTGCCTTCGCACTCTATCGCCGCCATCAAAAATTCAATACCATCTCCCGCGTCATCCTTCATGTCGCTCTCACATCACTTTCGCTCATCCTGCTCGGAATCGTCATAAAATCACTCGGCTCCGATAGCACACGCTGGGATTTTGCCGATATTTTGAGTTCTGCCGGCCTCGTCTACCCTGTCGTCGCGCTTTTTTGGAGCCGCCCACGCTGGGCACAGCTCCTCCTGGCTACATTCGCCTTCGGAATCAGCTGGTATGCCGCCACCCAAGCCACGCCCGAAGATTTTACCGCAGCTCAAGCCTCTCTCTTACCCATACTTCCCGCCCTAGGGCTCATGTTACTCGGCCTCGCCGCAGGCGAAGCCCTCCTCCGCCCTCACGTATCCATCACACCTGGAAAAACAGCCGCCTGGACCTGGGCAGTTTTCGCCGCAGGCGTCGCGACCATCGCCATCGGTTGGGCACTCCATCACTTCGGCATCGCCCCTGCACGACTTCCCGACGCTCCTCTAGGCACGCTACTACTGGGATCTGGCACCGCCATAGCGCTCGCAGCCATCTTCCATCTGATCCCCCGAAAGCTCCTCCCATTCAATGCCATCGGCACCTACGGCATCGCCTTCTATATCGCGCTCCACACCCTAGCCCCCTCCCTTCACTCCATCTTCGAGACCCACCTTCGCCCCGGCTACCTCTCCCTCTTCGGCACCCCCTCCACGCCGCTCATCCAAAATATCCTCATCACCGCCATCCTCTGGATCGCCACCTCCTGGCTCGCCTCACGGAAAACCGCCTCCTCCTAAATGGACCCCGCTCCCGCCTCCACATCCGTCCCAGCAGCCGTCACCATCTCCGGCCTCACCAAGACCTTCTCCCTCCCCGGCGTTCGCAACAAAACGACCGTCACCGCCGTCGACGACCTCTCCTTCACCGTCGCCCCCGGCGAAATCTACGGCCTCATCGGGCCAAACGGCTCAGGCAAATCCACCACCATGAAAGTCCTCCTCGGGCTCATGGCTCCCACCTCCGGCGACACCGCCATCTTTGGCCGCGACAGCCGTGATTTCGCCGCCCGCACCGACGTCGGCTACCTCCCCGAAAACCCCTATTTCTACAAACACCTCACCGCCAGCGAGACACTCTATTTCTACGGAAAGCTCTGCGGACTAAAGCGCGCACCCCTCCGTGAACGCACCCAAGAGCTCCTCGCCCTCGTCGACCTCGAAGCCGCCCGCGACCGCCGCCTCGGCGGCTACTCCAAAGGCATGCTCCAACGCATCGCCCTCGCCGCCGCCCTCATCGGCTCCCCCCGCATGGTCGTCCTCGACGAGCCCACCGCCGGAGTCGACCCCGCCGGGTCGCGCAAAATCCGCGACCTCGTCATCTCCCTCCGCGACCGCGGCATCACCGTCTTCCTCTGCTCCCACCTCCTCGCCCAAGTACAAGAAGTCTGCGACCGCATCGGCATCATCGCCCGCGGCCGCATGGTCAATGAAGGCACCGTAGACGAACTCCTCTCCGTAAAAGACGAGACCGAAATCCTCCTCCGCCACGCCACCCCCGAAGCCCTAGCCGCCATAAAGAAATCTCTAATAGACCACCCAAAAACCGAACTCATCCGCACCGGCCACCCCGAAGCCTCCCTCGAGACCCTCTTCCTCTCCGAGACAAACTCCGAAGACAGCCTCGACACCTAAAAAGCATTCAGTTTTCACACCTCAGCATCCCCCTCCCCCACCCCAAAGAATCCGTCTGCCCTCTGAAAACGGAACTCTGAAAACTGCACACTCCCCACGATGCCACAAAACGTCCCAAGCTACTCTCCAGCACGCATCTGGACAATCGCGTCCGCCACCTTCACCCAGCTCGTCCGCATGAAGGTCTTTTACTTCCTGCTCTTCTTCTGCGCCGCCATCATCGCCGCATCCCTCATCGTCATCAGCGCCAGCCCCGACCAGGAACTGAAGCTCATCAAAGACGTCGGATTCGGCTCCATGAGCCTCTTCACCATCATGTTTGCCATCGCAGGCACCGCCGTCCTTCTCCCACGCGACCTCGAAGACCGCACCCTCTACACCATCCTCACCAAGCCCGTCCGCCGCCCCGAATACCTCATCGGGAAGCTCATCGGCGTCCTCCTCCTCATCGCCGTCTCGCTCGCCGTCATGCAAGTCGTCTTCAGCGCCATCCTCTATCTACGGCAAAGCCAAATCCTCGACCGCGAACTCGCCGCCATCGCAGATCGCGCCACCCGCATCCCCGCCACCGCCGAATACGCCGAAGGCGAGGCCGATCAAATCCGCAACATGATTTCCGCCCAAGGCCTCAAGCCCAGCCTTCTCCTCGCCCCCCTCTCCATCTTCCTGAAAGCCTCCATAGCCGCCGCCTTCACCCTCCTCCTCGCCACCTTCGCCAGCTCCACCCTCTTCACCGGCATCTGCGGCGTCGCCATCTACATCATCGGACACTTCCAATCTCTCGCCCGCAAATACCTCCTCACCGGCGAATCTCCCGATCTCCTCGCACGCATCCTCGCCGCCCTCACCGCCCTCGTCTTCCCCGATATGAAAGTATTCGATATTGTGGACGACGTCACCGCCGGCACACCCGTCCCCCTCGAAGCCATCGCCCAGATGAGCGGCCTCGCCGCCCTCTACATCCTCGTCTACACCTCCATCGCCTGCTTCATCTTCTCCGACAAAGAATTCTAGCATGCCCTCGAAAACTGCCACCACCGCAATCGTCGCCTGCACCCTCCTCACCTTCGGCGCCGTCCGCCTCCCCCTCGAATCCCACATCGAGCACACCCTCCGCACCGCCGGTGCCCACCAAGGCGAAGTCACCCTCGCCCTCCGCGATGAACTCGGCCAAAACGGCCTCCTCGCCGTCCTCGGCGGCTTCCGCTCCCTCGTCGCCAGCATCCTCACCATCGAAGCCACCACCGCCCGCGACGACAACCAATGGGGCGAAGTAGAAAACCGCTACTCCCTCGCCACCCGCCTCCAGCCAAACGTCGCCTCCTACTGGCGCGACAGCCACTTCCAGATGGGCTACGACGCCATCCATTACTACAGCTACCACGAAGACAACACCCACCTCCCCATCGAAACACTCCGCTCCCTCATCATCCGCTACGCCCGACGCGCCATCAAATTCCTCGACGACGGCCTCGCCGCCAACCCCCGAGACAGCCAGCTCGCAGCCACCTACGCCCTCTACCTCTCCAATAAAGACCAGCGCCCCTTCGCCTACGACCCCTGCCTCGCCGCCGAAAAATACGCCCTCGCCGCCGCCGCACCCGGAGCCCCCAGCTACTACACCCGCTTCGCCGCCCTCCAGCTCGCCAATTGCCCCGGCAAAGAAAAAGAAGCCCACCAGCGCCTCACCCAGCTCTTCCATGCCAGCGAGCGCAATCACAAGCCCACCCTCCTCCGCAAGCTCCACCATCTTGAAAAAACACTCAGCATCCCCCCCCACAAACGCCTAGTTCCCCAAGCCCCACCACTCCCCGAAGCCCCCGGACCACAAAAAATCCTCAGATAACCCATCGATTACCTCTAATAAAACTACCGTAATTGTTGCAATCTGCCCACTGCCCCCCGACAATACAAGCTTCCCTGGAGCCCTTTTCCCACCTTACCCCGATGAAATTCGCCATATTCGGTGATATCCACGCCAACCTCGAAGCCTTCGATGCCGTCCTAGAAGACGCCGCTACCCAAGGCTGTACCGAGCACGTATGTATTGGCGACATCGTCGGCTACAACGCAAACCCCTCCGAATGCCTCCAAAAGGTCGCTGAGCTCAACTGCCCCACCGTAAAAGGCAATCACGACGAAGAAGCCAGCATCGACACCGACATCACCGGCCTCAATCCCCTCGCCCAAAAAGCCCTCGAGTGGACCCGCGACGCCCTCAGCGAAGAAGAAAAACAATGGCTCCGCGACCTCCGAATGGTTCGCCAAGTAGGCGATTTCACCATCGTCCACGCCACCCTCGACAGCCCCACCGGCTGGGCCTACGTCATGAATAAATTCGACGCCATGGCCAGCTTCTCCTACCAATTCACCCCCCTCTGCTTCTTCGGCCACACCCACGCCCCAAGAATCTACATCAAAGACGGCAGGGTAAACGCCGAAGACGCTCTCACCACCAGCATCGAGCCCGGCAAAAAATACTTCGTCAACGTAGGCAGCGTAGGCCAGCCACGCGACGGCGACTGGCGCGCCTCCTACGGCATCTACGACAACGACGCCAAGACCATCACCATCCGGCGCATCCCCTACGATCTCCGCGCCGCCCAAGACAAGATCAATCAAGCCGGCCTCCCACCCATGCTCGCCGAGCGCCTCGCCCACGGTCGCTAAAGAGAGGCTTTTCCCTCTCATGAGCCCCCTCCAGGAAACCGCAGCCCGTGCCACCCACGCGCTCATCGTAAAGCCCGGCTCACTTGGCGACGTCGTCCACACCCTCCCCGCAATCGCCGCGCTGCACCGCGCCCACCCCCACCTCCAGCTTCACTGGATCATCGACCCCCGCTGGGCCGCCCTCCTCCAGGGAAACCCCTGCCTAGCAAAAGAGCGCCCCCTCCTCCACTTTCCCCGCACCGCCATGCGTGGCCTCAGTGCACCCACAGGAATCAGGAATTTCCTCAAAAATCTCCGCGCCCTCCCCAAGCCCGATCTCGTCCTCGATTTTCAAGGCCTCCTTCGCAGTGGCCTCATCGCCAAAGCATCCGGAGCCCCCATTCGCGCCGGCCTCTCCGATTCCCGCGAAGGCGCCCGCCACTTCCACACCCACATCACAAAAATCGACCCCGGAGCCCACGCAATCGACCGCTATCTCGCCCTCGCAAAATCCTTCGGCGCCAATACCAGCCACCTCGATTACCACCTCCCCGAAGCAGACATCTCAGAATTCCCAATTCCCAATTCTAAATTCCTTCTTCTCCATCCCTACGCACGAGGCACAGGCAAAGCCCTCTCTCCAAAACAAATTATCAACCTTTGCCAGCAACTCTCAGAGCAAAAAATCCTCCTCATAGGCCACCCCACCACACCCCCGAAAAACCTCCCCCCCAACGTCACCAACCTCACCGGGAAAACCACCCTCCCCCAACTCATCACCCTCGCCAAACGCGCCACCCTCACCATCAGCGCAGACAGCGGCCCCATGCACATCGCCGCCGCCGTCTCCCCCGCCATCCTCAGCATCCACACCTGGACCGACCCCCGCAAAGTCGGCCCCCACCGGCCCGATGCCCTCCTCTGGAAAACCCACCGCATCGCCAAGCTCCACGAATTCTCCAATAAAGAGCTCACCAGCACCGCCACCCTCACCGATCTAGCCATCACCAAAATCGCAAACACCGCGAAAGCCTATCTTACATAAACCCCTCAATCTCCCCCGTTAGTTTTCTAGAAATTAGGAGTTATCCCATTGAAATGCCAAGCTCCGAAGAAAGCGACCAAGATCCCAATAACGACCGCTACGAACTCTTCGTCCAGCGATTCACCAAGCACGAGCCCGACATCCGCCGCTTCATCCGCTCCCTCCTCCCCAGCTGGAGCGATACCGACGAAGTCCTCCAACGCACTGCCCTCGTCATCTGGAGAAAATTCGACAACTACGATGAGACCACCAATTTCATGAAATGGGTCTGTGTCATCGCACGCTTTGAAGCACTCGCCTTCCGCAGGAAAATGGCACGCGACCGCCTCGTTTTTCGCGAAGACATCATGGACCTCATGGCCGAAGAAGGAGCCGAAGAAGTCGATATCCGCCGAGCCCAGCACGAAGCTCTCGAATACTGCATGCATCTCCTCCCCGAGAAACAACGCAAATTCATGCTCCTCGCCTACACCCCCGGCATCAAAGTAAAGCAAATGGCCAAAGACGCAGGCTCCTCCGCCGCCGCCTTCTACATGCGCCTCAAACGCCTCCGGCGAAAACTCATGGAATGCATGGAGACCAGGATCCAACAATCCACCCAAGCCTAATCCCATGAGCGCCTCCCATTTCAAAGACCTCCCCGCCAAAGAGCAGGAATGGCTCCAAGATTATCTCGATGGCACCATCGAGAAAGCTGCCTTCGAATCCCTCCAGCAACGCATGCTTGAGGACCCAAAACTCCGCGCAATCGCCCGAAACCTCCTCTCCCTCGATGCCTTTCTCTTCGAAAAAAGCCATGACGTAGCCAGCCTTCCCGCCCTCGACGCCTGGGCCGGAGAAAACACACAAGATTCTCCCCAGAAAATCATCCATTTTCCCGCATTCGCCCCCATAGCAGCCGCCGCCGCCATCCTATTTCTCCTCAGCTTCGGAGCCATCTTCCTCATCCAAGAAAAACAGCCACTCCAAAAAAATCCCGTCGTTTCCAACCAAGAACCTTCCGCCGAAGGCTTCGCCGTCATAGAAAATATATTTGATGCCACTTGGCCATCCCACAGCTCATCCCACCACAGTGGAGATGTCCTCGGAAGCGAAATCTTCCAGCTCACCAGCGGGACCGCAGAAATCCGCTTCTTCTCCGGAGCCATGATGATCGTCGAAGGCCCCGCCCAAATCGCACTCAAATCGGCCTGGGAAGCCTCCTGTGTCGAAGGAGCCATCAGAATGCGCGTCCCCCCAGCCGCCCGCGGATTCAAGCTCCACGCCCCCTCCAGCGAAATCATCGATCTCGGCACCGAATTCGGGCTCCATGTCCGCGAAGGAAAAGCACACGTCGAAGTATTCGATGGAGAAATTTCCCTCCGCCACCGCCAGGAAAGCGCCGTCCTCCTCACCAAAGGCACCGCTCGGGGAATTTACGATAATCAGCCATCTCTCGAAATCCCATCTGGTAAAATTTCCTTCCCAGAAATTGGAAAACTCAATCCCCGCGCAAACCAACGTAAAATCAATGATTTCGCCCGCTGGGAAGCCCACCGCAATTCCCTCGCCACCCGAAAAGATCTCCTCGCCTACTACACCTTCGATAGCCCCCAAGCCTTCAGCCTAATTCCCGATCTCACCATCCCTCGAAACCCCGAATCCGATGGAGCTCTGATCCTCGCCGAATCGGTAAACGGACGCTGGCCCGATCTCAAATCCGCCCTAGAATTCCGCCGTCCCGGCTCCCGCGTACGCGTCAGTATTCCTGGAGAATTCTCCGCACTCACGTTTTTCACCTGGGTAAGGATCGATAGCCTCGATCGCCTCTACAACGCCCTCTTTATGGGAGATGGCTACGAAACCGGTGAACCACACTGGCAGATCAACAACAAAGGAGAAATGATGCTCTCCGTAATGGTCGATCACACCGCCCCCCATCCACTTTACCCCACAAAAACACGATACCACTACGTCTACCGCTCCCCCCCCATGTGGGATCGCTCCAAAAGCGGCCAATGGATGAACCTCGCCTCAGTCTTCGATCCTACCGGAAAGACCGTATCTCACTACGTCGATGGTAAACAAATTTCCCAACAAGCTATCGAACCCATGTTCAAAGTGACAACACTCCGAATCGGCAACGCCGAAATCGGCAATTGGGGGCAACCCTTCCGCGAAGACCCCACCTTCGCCATCCGCCACCTAAACGGCAGAATGGACGAAATCGCGCTCTTCCGCAGCGCTCTCACCTCAGAAGAAATCGCGGCACTTTACGAGAGCAGCCGCGTAGGTCGCCGCTAAGCGCGAATTAGGTCATAAATTATTTCCGCTACACGGTTAGCTTTTCCGCCGCCCGGTAGTTATTTAATAACAAACCCCCCTCCGGGGCGGCAGACCTCTGCCGTCCTGATTACAACCCCTAAAACTGATTCTTCCGATGGACGCAAATCCTTCACGCTTCATTCTGGCCGCTTTCTGTGCTGCCGCATTTTCCCTCGCTCCCGCAAATGCAAAGCTCGCCGCCTGGTTCCCCCTCGATGATTTTTCATCCAACAGCGATTTCATCAATGACAACATATCCAACATTGAGGCACTTCTAATCAACTTCGATCCCGATACACCCGCAGAGTCTCCCATAACCCGAATTGCCTCCTCAGCCCGCCCCAACTTAGGAGCCGCCTACGATTTCGATGCCATCGGCGGAATCGACCTCGGAACTTCATCCGAAGTACAACCAAGTAACCAATTCACCATTTCATTCTGGTTTCAGCCGCAAACGCAGAACCCATTCGCACGACTATTCGAATCCCTCGTTGGAAACGATATGAATCAAAGCGGCATTCGAATCGATCTCAATTCCGCGGGAAACACCGTTCGAACTCTTATCCGTGATGGTTCCGGCGAACAACAAATCGTATCTCATCCCACTATCCTTAAAAACGATGGCACATGGTATTTTTTCGCCCTCCGCTACGACTCCACCTTAGTAGATACCAGCCCCATGCAGATCACTCTCATCGAATCCGGAGATAGCCTTCTGGATGAAACCGCGATAGCAAATGATACAACGGGCCCTGCCACCATAATAACCGGGCCGCTCGCACCCTATGCCTCAGCCTCCTTTGTCGGCGTTGCCACGGCAAGCGGCCCCGCAGGAACTGGCCTCGATGCCAAAATGGATGAAATCGCATTCTTCAATAACTCAGACAATGCAGGATTCCTCAGCAATGCCCAGCTTGCAGCCACCTATAACTTCGGCCCATCCGGAGTAGAACTCATTTCATCCTTTGAAAGTGATATCTCCAGTATTCCTTCCGGCGGATCCGCCACACTCTCCTGGACAGTAACCGAGCCTTTCGATTCCCTCGTCATTACAGACTCCCTAGGCACTGAAACCGACGTCGCCTCCAGCACCACCAATGGCAGCGGATCCACCACAGTCTCTCCCAGCGATTCAACCAGCTACTTTCTCAAATCCACCCGAGGAGATGCTGAAAACGTCTCAGCCATCTCAGTGCTAGCAGCCTCCCCGCCGCTCGTGGATACATTCACCACCAGCGCAAAGGTCTCCCTATCTAGTGCCCCTGTCACTCTCAACTGGTCAGTTACCGGTGCCAATTCTCTCACCATCACCCCTGGCTCAATCACCGTTACCGGAGAGACCTCAACAATCGTCAATCCAACCGAGACCACCACCTACACTCTCACCGCAACAAACAACAACGGATCCACAACCTCAGAACAGACCATCACCATCATCGAAGCACCATTACCAGCCAACCGCTACCTTGCCTCTACCTCCACAAATTCAAACACCGCATGGCAAGATGAAATCGGTACGAGCACTTGGACACTCAATGGAAGCACCGTAAACAATCCTTCGCTCACCACCTCTCCCTCCACCAATATCACCGCCGCTTACAGCACAGATGCCGGAGTCTTCGGCGGCGGAGCCGGCAGCTTCCGCTACCCAGAATTTTCTGCGGAAATCTGGCTAGCTCTCAATCAGCTCACGCCCGATTACAATGTCGTATTCGAGACCGGCGGCGGCTTCGCCGGCCTCTCATGCATCGTAAACCAAAGTGAATTGCGATTCCTTGGCAGCTTCAACAACGCACGAACCCTTGATGTCCCCATCCCCATCTCAGGACTTCTCCTAAGCGACTTCGTCCAAGTCGTCTTCTCATACAGCACTGAGACCGATACCTTCAACGCTTCGATACGCGACACAGCCGCCCAAGTTCGCACAGTCTCAGCAACAGATGTAGAAATCCTTATCGGAGGGAATGGTGCCGGACTTTTCGCTTTCCGCGGCGGCGATAATAGCAACCCAAATGCACTTGGAGGACACACGGAAGGCGTCGAAACGCCAATCCCTGGATTAATGAATTTCCGCTCTGAAATTGCAATCGTAAATGTCTATGATCGCGTCCTCTCCGAAGCCGATGTTATCACTGCATTCAATCGAGTTTCCACGGGGACAGTCAATCCTCCTGCCGACGATTCATTCGATATCACCGCAGTCACTCTCGACGCCGAGGCGAACACTCTCAGCCTCACCTGGCAGTCGGTATCTGGAAATACCTACGATGCTCAATTCCTCGATACCGATACGAACGAATGGAATAATCTAGGCGAAACCGCCGTTGCAGTAGCAACTACCACAACCAAGGCATTCCCGACACCCGGCCCAAATGCAAGCCGCTACTTCCTGCGAATTATAGATCTCGGAGTCATCGCCCAATAATAATAAAATGATCGGCTCATGCATTCTAAATCCCTGCATTTAAGCAGTACCTTAAACCCTGCCATCGCCGCATTTTCTGTAGCGATAGCAGAAGCAGCACCCCAAATCACCGAGTTCGTCGCCGCAAATAGCTCAGGGCTCACCGATGGGAATCAGAATACATCCGACTGGATTGAGATCCACAATCCCGACGCAACCACACTCGACCTCTCCGGGTATCGCCTCTCTGATGACCCAGCGAACCTGGGGCTCTTCACGTTTCCTACTGGTGCTGAAATAGAAGCAGGGGGATACCTCGTCGTTTTCGCTTCTGGGAGACCTGAGCCCGATTACGTCGATCCAGAAGGCAATCTCCATACCAATTTTAGCCTTGGTAGAAATGGAGATTACCTCGCACTTTCTGCTCCAGACAACACGATCATCCAGGAATTTTCCCCTCAATACCCTGAGCAGTTTGAAAACGTCTCATACGGATTAGGATTCCCCTCGCCCGTAAGTACCCCCATCCTGGAAGGAGCTCCATCCACATGGCTTGTTCCCACATCCGATATTGGATCTACATGGCAAGAGATCAACTTCGATGATAGCAGCTGGGCTACCGCCAATACCGCAATTGGGTATGGATACGATGATCTCGTAGGAACTGGTGGAAATACACGCAGCCAAATGTTTTTTGGCAACCCATCCGCGTTTCTTCGGGTTCCTTTCGAAATTAATAACCCCTCGAATATCGATTCGCTAGAACTTGCCATGCGCTATGAGGATGGCTTTGTCGCCTACCTTAATGGAACACGTGTTGCATCCTCAAATGCGCCTGATGAAACCTCTTTAGAATTCAATTCCACGGCAACAGCCATTCATCCCGACAACCAAGCAGTAATCCCTGAAACATTCGCCATTCCTACTGCCCCTCTAGTCGCTGGAACAAATATTCTCGCTATCCACGGTCTAAACCTAACCTCAAGAGGCAGCGATTCAAACGACTTCCTCGCGCTCCCAGAGCTCACCACGATCTCTACCGGTCTTGAATCCATCACTGGCTTTTTTCTCTCACCTACACCTGGCGCTGAAAATACCGGAGTCCCATTTCTAGGCTTGGTCGATGATACAAAGTTCTCCGTCGACCGTGGCTACTTCACCGAACCATTCAACGTCGCTATCACGACCGACACTCCTGAGAGTATCATCTACTACACCACCGACGGAACACCACCTTCGAAGGAAAACGGCACCATTTACAATGGAGAAATTGCGATCACTAAAACGACTACACTTCGAGCAATCGCAACAAAGGAGAGATTTCAACCAACGAACATCGATACCCAGACCTATCTTTTCGTAGCAGACATCGTCCAACAAGAGCGCCCTACCAGCTATCCTACAACCTGGGGAGGCGCCCCGGCAGACTACGCGATGGATCCCGAAGTCGTGGAGGATTCACGATATACCGAACTGTTCGATGAAGCATTTGCCTCATTTCCCACCCTATCGCTGGTCTTTGATCCAGATGCATTTTTCGATTCAGCATCTGGTATTTATCAAAACCCGCGAGAAGAAGGAGCCGAATGGGAGCGCCCATTGTCCGCCGAATTTTTTGTCCCCGATGATTCTGAAGAAGGTTTTCAAATCAATGCAGGAATTAGGGTTCAAGGTGGCTCGTCGCGTAATCCAGATACGCCAAAGCACTCGCTTTCTCTGCGCTTTCGCGCCGAATATGGTGCGAACACGCTCCGCTATCCACTCTTTGAAAACACCCCTGGCGGCGCCGGAGCCATTGATGAATTCGATCTCTTGCAGCTCCGCCCCGAGTATAATTTCGGCTGGATGCACCGCCACTGGTATCAGGCTCGCTACGCCCTCTACGGACGCGACCAATGGACCAGTGATATGTTCCTAGCCATGGGGCAAAACGGCACCCGAGGCCGCTGGGTTCACCTATTTCTCAACGGTATCTACTGGGGATTATACGATATCCACGAACGTCCCGACGCTGATTACATGGCAAGCTACTTCGGAGGCAATCCCGAAGACTACGATACCATCAATTCTTCCCTCGCCACCAACGGTAATCTCGCGGCCTTCAATGAGATGACGAGGATCGTAAATAGCACCACGATCTCCCAACCCTCAGGCTACAGCGCAATCCAAGAGTACCTCGATCTCGATGCCTTCATCGATTACATGATCCTAAATACATTTATTGGAAACCGCGATTGGGACGCACATAATTGGCGTGCCGCTCGGAAACGTGAACCCGGTGCCAAATTCCTTTTCTTCCCGTGGGACAGCGAATTTGCCGCTTCTCATGTAAGCGGTGGAAATTTTGAAAATCCTCCCGAATTTTTCACCACCGCTCTCGCTACTGACATCACCAACAACAATGGCCGGAACCGCCCAACCGGAATCCAGCAGCGCTTGGCGCTCAATCCCGAGTACCGGCTGCGCTACGCCGATCGCATCCGCGCACACTTCTTCGACGGCGGTACGCTCACTTCCGAAAAGGCAGCCGAGGCCTGGATCACACGCGCCACACCGATGCACGACGCCATCATTGCAGAATCCGCCCGCTGGGGAGATTTCCGCCGCGACATCAATCCCAGTCCATGGGCATCATCACAATTTGATCTATTCACACGCGATGACCACTACACACCCACCAATACCTGGCTCCTTGATACCTACATTCCTCAACGCCCCGCAATCGTTCTCGATCAGTTCCGTGCCATTGGCCTATATCCTGCGACCGACGCACCCACATTCTCGCAGCACGGCGGCACGGTTCCCCGAGGTTTTTCAGTAGCCATCAACGCACCCGATACCGTATTTTACACGACCGATGGCTCCGATCCTCGCGCCACCGGTGGAACAGTAGCAGGCACCGCGACGCAAGCATCCCCTGGCGTCGCACTCACCCTCAATGAATCTACCCGGCTCCGAGCACGCACACGGGCCAGCGACGGTGAGTGGTCCGCACTTAGTGATACCGTATTTACGATCTCTGTCACTGATCTGAGTCTCACCGAGATTATGTATAATCCGGCCACAAATCCCCTGGCCGAATTTCTGGAACTCACCAATACCGGAGATTTCGAAATAGGGCTCACCGGTCTAATTTTCACCGACGGCATCGATTTCGATTTCACAGATTCTCCCATCCAGTCACTCGCTCCCGGTGCCCGCCTCCTCATCATCCGCGATACCGCAGCCTTCCGCGATACCTACGGCACTGATCTCGATTCCCTCATCGCAGGCGAATTCATGAATGAGACTGCACTGGCCAATGGCGGCAGCGAAACCATCACCCTCTCGGACGCCTCCGGCGAAACGGTCTTCTCCGTCACCTACCGCGATGACGCGCCCTGGCCCGAATCCGCCGATGGCAATGGGCGCTCACTCGTATTCACCGGAGGTGATCCCTCTACTGTAAAAAACTGGCGCCCTTCCGCAGCAAGTGGTGGAAATCCAGGCACTTCAGACGCCTCCCCCTTCAATGGCGGCTCGATCATCGCCTATGCCCTCGCATCTGGCCCAACAATTGCTCTTAATAACGCTGAGATACAACTCTCCTACACAACTAATCTCACCGCAGATAGTGCGGAAATCACAATCGAATACTCAGAATATCTGGAATCTTGGGAAACAATCACTCCGGCCATTATCGATCAAGTACTCGAGCCTACTGATTCCACACGAAAAATCAGCTTTCAGCTCCCAGCCAACCCAAAGGGCTTCGCCCGACTCGTAATCTCGCTTCGGAGCAAATGATCCGGTAACCGAAAAAAGTGAAAAAAAAGTTAACTTTTTCTATTCCGTTCAGTTTTAAAGTAGAAGTCGCAGATTAGCGACTCATAAAAAACCCTTCATAGACATATCATGAGAAAAACTTGCTACATTATTTCAGGGCTGTTACTCGCCGGAACCGCCGCTCAGGGGGTAACTATTATCGGTGGAGCTCTCGGCAACGGAGACTTCAACGCTGGCGGAAACCCGCCTACCGCAGCCCAATCCTTCGCCGATACATCGAACTGGTTTAACGCGGATGGGGCAGAAACCTTAAACTTCACCCAAACTAACCAGCTTGGAGGCAGCACTGATCCAAGCGCCATCACTCGAGGCGGCTTTTTCGCAAGCGGCAGAACAATCGTAAACAACACAGGATATAGCATTGTTTCCGCAGGTGAAATCTTCAGTCTCAGCTACGATTTTGGTGCCGGCGGACAAGCTGCCCGCTGGGACGGTGACGAGACAATGACTAGCTTCATTTTCGCCTCTCCCACGGCTCCTGATGACACCACCGCCTCGACCAGTATTACTCAGCTCGCTTCGGACGTCTATATGATCGACCGAGCCAGCGATGGGCAATGGACGACCCGAACCACTCCCATCTTTTACACATCTACTCCCGCCGATGTCGGCACGACGGTCTATCTCGGAATGGTCTTCGACACGGGAGACCTTGCAAATGACGTGGCTTTCCCGCGAACGGATGTTGTAAACTTCTCCGTCGAGCCGGTCCCTGAGCCATCCTCTGCCCTCCTCATGGGTCTTGGAGCACTCGCTCTATGCACGCGCCGCAAGCGACTTTAGAACGCTCTCGTCTCGTCTCGCCTCCTAGCAAAAAAGCCACCTTCCCTAATCGGGAGGTGGCTTTTTTTGTAAATCCTCTCACGGAAGTGAGAACGCTGCGTCGTAATGAGGCATCTCCTTAGATACCCAATCAGCCCCTGCCTGAAAGCTATCGAACCAGATTGGCTCAATATGTAAGTCACTCCACGCTTTCCCCTCGGTGACCATACTACTTAGCACGGACGCATTCGCCGAGCTGACGTCGGTGGTTTCTCCGATATCGGCGGCAATATTGTAAAGCCTCCAAGGATCGGTGCCGAGCCTTACGGCTTTCCAATCATCCACGCGGATTCCAATATCGCTATTCCCTTCTGGAGAACTCCCGATACGATGTCTCACAGCGTAGATTGGTTCACCCGCGCGGGCACTGCGGTTTACAATAAAATTGTCCCAAATGTCTTTACCATCGAGCTGTTTGCCTGCAGGAACCGACGCCTTGGCGAGACGAGCGAACGTGGGATAAAAGTCGAGAGCCGTCACCGGATGCCCATAAGTCTCGCCCCCTGGGACTACATTCGGCCAGTGGAAAAACATCGGGACACGAAACCCACCTTCAGTGGCATCTCCTTTAACTCCGCGAAGGGGTGAGTTATTTGCCCCCCGATCCGTACGGCCACCATTGTCACTCAGAAAAACAATTAACGTATTCTCGTACTGCCCGTTTGCCTTGAGCGCACCTACGATCTCACCGACCCCGCGATCCACTGCATAAACCATGCCCGCATAAGTCTTCCGATCTCCCGTAAGATTGGGAAATTGATCCATGTCCTCCTGCTTCGCCTCAAGCGGCGTATGAGGAGCGTTGTAGGACATGATGAGAAAAAATGGCTCCTCTTTAGTCTTCGCCTCATCAACGAACCGGACGCCCTCTGCCGTGAGGACATCGGTCATGTAATCCGCGCTGGTGAGACTAGTATCATCCGCACCATTGCGCTCGGGATACACAGTGTAGCTGAAGCGCGTCCCCGTCTGCTCACGGTAAGGGCCGAAGTAATTTTTCCCACCTCCCAGAAACCCATAAAAATCATCAAAGCCACGAGCATTCGGATGATGCTCAGACTTTCCCCCTAAATGCCATTTTCCCATGAGCCCAGTAAAGTATCCAGAATCCTGGAGCACCTTACTCATGAGTGTCTCACTGGCGGGGATCCCTTCATCCGCGTACGCCTGCCTGCTAATATCAGGAAGATTAAATGGTGTCCCGAAAAGATGCGGGTAGCGACCAGACATGAGCCCCATTCGGCTCGGCCCACAGAAGGGATGAACCACATAGGCGGAGGTAAACTTGGTTCCCCCTTGGGCGAGTTCATCCAAATTCGGAGTGCGGATATCTGGAGATCCATTGAAACCAACATCTGCGTAGCCAAGATCATCAGTCAGCACGACGAGAATATTCGGCCGGCTAGGAGGATCAAATAACTTCACCCGGCAAAACATCCGCCTGCGCTCACTCCCCGTGAGTCGGCGCTCTACGGAATTATATTCGGCGCTAGAAGACGGTGTACTGATCTCTTCATTCCAATCATTGAACCACTCATCGGAGGCAAGGCTTTCAGAATATTCCGCCACATAAGGGATCCCAGAAGTAGCGAGATCAGCCTCAGTCGTGGTAAAGACGACTGCCCCATCTGCCTCTTTTTCAATACTCGGCTCAATCCCCTGAATCATCGGATCTGTCGGATCGCCCCCGTGGAAAAACTCCAAGACATCCCCTTGGCCATCTCCATCGGAATCGGCGAGCTTGTCGCCACTGAGGCCATAGTCCTGGACGAATTTCTGCCAGCCGCTCAAAGTGGGAGCTGGAGTGGGGAGGACATCGAGCTGGACGTTGTCAATCCTAGGAAAAACGTTCACGCCCGTCGGATTCTTAAATTCCATACCCAAATAGACCGTTTTCCCAATATCGCTCGCCGTTGAGGTATAAAACTCACTTACGGAGAGCGCCTTCCATTGTGGATTATTAGTGACGCGCGTCGAGACGAGTCCGAGCGTTTCGACGAAGTCAGCCGTGCCCAGATCCCCGTCGACAGCATCCCCCGGAGCCACCGTAAATAGAAACGTCTCCAAAACCTCATCGAGCCCATTCGCGGCATCCCAGCCATTACCACCTGCTCCAAATTCGAAGCTCAGAGTGAATATCTCTCCCGCTTCAGCAATAAGATACCCAATGCTATTCACCGGCACCCGTCCTGGGAAGGGAAACCCGGCGGGAGTCGCTGGATTGGAATCTGTACTCCCCGCTGTCTGATTCGTGAATACGAAATTTTCTGATTCGCTCCCTTTAGCGTTAAACCACAATGGAGTCTGAGCGTAAACCTCCGTCCCACTGGCACCAGTGGCGTTAAAGTTGCCGTTTCCCAGGGCACCTCCAATAATAGTCTCTGCAGGAGAAACCATTGCGGTAACTAGGACGCAACTTGAGAGGAGAAAAGGGAGCATTTTCATTGGAATATGGAAAGAAGGTGACTTCGCTAGGGACTTCCGGTCATCGAAAAAGCTAACACCGGGGAAACTGGGAAATGCTGTTAGATTTCCTCTCTGCCGGAAGTTTACAACGCAAGCGGGACTCCCCTGCAACGCAATTCCCCTCCTTGATGAATCCCTTCTTCTCTCTCATCACATACCTCGCCTTGGCCAAGGCAGGGTTTTGCTCCAATTCAGCGATTCTTTTTTCTGAAAATTTCGATACCAACCCCGGCTACATCTCAGCGGATGGTCCGAATGCCAACAACATCTCGTCGATCTCATTTGGAGCGGCAGGATCCAAAGCACCACTCATTTTGCCCGGCCAATTCGGAGGCACTGGCCAATATCTTTCTAATACAAGAATCCATGGCACCCTCGCCGATGGCCATCTCACCCTCGGCTCAGATCAAGTCATCCACGACAAATCTCGGAACAGATCCACCGTCACCTTCATCGATACTTCCACCGCGCAAGTCGGCCAATACCGTGCAGAGTTCGACGTCGCAGAATTCAGCTCTCCAGGAAAAAACACAGCCCTCTACTTCCACCTCTATGAGGGAGGTAGCACAGAAAATGGCTATATAAATCTTCGGCTTACACACCAAGCCCCATCCCCCCAAATCTCCCCAAGCCTTCCAGGGATTACGACAGGGAAAGGCGCGACCATAGGGAGGATCCTCATCGACCAACCCATCAGTAAAAACGGGAAGTTTTCGCTTAATTTCGGAATCAGCGAAGCCGGCAAACCAGGCGATTTTCTCGCCCTTGTATGGACCCAACTAAAACGAGGAAGCTCCGCGCCGATGCCATCGATGACGATCGATAACATCAAAGTGACAAAATTACTCCACGCGCCCGCTTCAAAAAGCGCAGTTTCGGTGAAGCCGGTCGGGCAAGAAGGCAGCTGGAATCTACTGACCGAATTCTCCGATGAATTCAACGGAGATCAGATCAATCCTGGAAAGTGGAATAACAACCCCGCTAGCTGGGGAGCTTGGAGTTGGGAAGAAAAAAATACCACTCAGAAGGATGGAAACCTCTCCATCCAAATGACCTACGCACCGCACAGCCGAAATGGCACGCCCCTCTTCTATAAATCCGGCATCCTACGCTCACACAGCCAGATGACCTATGGCTACTACGAAACTCGAATGCGTGGATGCCAGCTCTTTCCCGGCGCGTGCCCTGCCTTCTGGTCCTACAGCGATGGGAAAAAATATACTGGCGAGGTCCGCTACTGTGAAATCGATTTTGTAGAGCTCCAAATGCACGAAATCGAAAAACATACCGGCAAGCGCGCACCCGTCGAAGTCATCGACATGAATCTCCACCTCAAACTCGCCGACGAAAAGGGAAACATCGAATGGAAACGCCCTAATTCCCATCCCGAACTCTGCGCCAATAAGTGGACCGCGCCTTGGGATCCAAGAGATGATTTTCACGTCTATGGCTGTGAGGTAACGCCAGAAACTATCACCTGGTATATCGACGGAAAAAAGGTAGCCGAGAAGCCCAACACTTACTGGCACGAACCAATGAATCTCACCCTCTCACTCGGTCTCCGGCACCCACATCTCGGCTGGGTCGGCCAAGAAATGAAGCCAAACCCACCCAACGCCACGGAGGACGGATTCCCCACTTCCATGGAAGTCGATTACGTTCGGGTATGGAAAAAGAAATGACCGGTATTGGCAGACACGATACCTGAACACGAAAGTGAATTTTTAAAGATTCCGGCGTTTGAATTCCGCTCACCGGAAGTGATGAGATAGAAATGATCAAGCTCATCACAACCTTGCTGGCATCCGCATGCTCGATTCCAATGGCGGCGCTGTCTTCCACAGATGGCACCGTGGATTTCATCAAAGACGTCTTACCAATTCTTGAGGAAAACTGCATCGACTGTCACAATGCCGATAAGCAAAAATCTGGCCTCCGCCTAGATCTGAGGCCGCACATGCTCAAAGGCGGAGACAATGGTCTTCCCTCAGTAGTCCCTGGCGATCCCGAAGCGAGCTACATCATGGAAGTCGTCAAAGGGATCGACCCCGACATGCAGATGCCACCCAAGGGCGATCCACTTACGGCTGATCAGATCACACTTCTTGAGACTTGGATTGTAGAAGGTGCCATCTGGCCAGGCCAAATGGATGCCACCATTGATGAAACAGTCGATCACTGGTCACTCCTCCCGGTCGTGCGCCCTACCATCCCCGAAGGAAACCCACACCCCGTCGATGCATTCTTAGACGCGAAGCTCTCTGAAGCCGGAATTGTTGCCAATGAAGCCGCCGAAGCCCGCGCGCTCGTCCGACGCACTTCAGTCGTTATCACCGGCCTTCCTCCGACCCCCGAGCGTATCGAAAAATTTGTAAGCGCCTATGAAGAGAATCCCGAAGCGAGTTACAACCTTCTTGTAGATGAACTCCTTCAATCATCCCACTACGGCGAACGCTGGGCACAACACTGGCTAGATGTCATCCGCTGGGCAGAGACCAACGGCTCCGAAGCAAATCTCTATCGAAAAAACGCCTGGCTCTACCGCGATTACGTAATCAACGCCTTCAACAACGACCTTCCCTACGACCAATTCATCACCGAGCAACTCGCCGGAGACCAGATCGGCGCAGGCGTAGCCACCGGCTTCCTCGTCGCCGGCCCGCACGTCCCAGCAGCGACAGTCGGTCGCGAGCCTACTGCCATTCGCCAAGCCAGAGCCGATCGCATGGATGAAATCATGCAGACCGTAGGAGCCTCCATGCTCGGCATGACAATAAGCTGCGCCCGTTGCCATAATCACAAGTTCGATCCAATTTCGATCAAAGACTACTACGCACTCACCGCTGTTTTTCAGGGCGTCGAATTTGGAGGCAGAGTCCCCGAATATGCTCCAGATACACCTCTAGCAAAAACTGCGGCCAAGCTTAAATCTGAAATTGCAGCTGAGCGCAAAAAACTAAAAAACGGCGCTGGTCAATGGATCGAAAATCTAGGCGGCTACCAAGACCACTACTTCCCCCCCACCAAGACATCTGCACTCCGAATAGAGTTCGCTCGTCCGAATATGGGAATCGATGAACTCGATATCTACGGCCCCGCCAATCGCGAGAAAAATTTCGCGCTCGCATCCTCAGGCACAACACTCGTTGCCGATGAAACCCAGACGATCGAAGGAAATGAACCCTGGAAAGCCAATGATGGCGAATACGGCACCATGCAATGGAGGGCGAAAAGAGAGAAAAAATCTTCCGAACAAATCTGGCTAGAAATCCGCTTCCCCGAAATAGTCGAAGTCGATCAATTTCGCCATTCAGGAAACCGCGAATACTATTTCGAGACCGACTACTTAGACATCAATACCCCCACCTTCTCTGGCTATAAGATATCCGCACTTCAGCCCGACGGCAGCTGGAAAGAAATTGCCAAAACAGGCTGGGCCACCGCCCTCTTAAAGAAGAATCCTGATCTTCAGAAAGCATCGGAAAAACTTACTAGCCTCGTCGCAAAGCTAAGAGAAGAAGGCCCACGTCACAGCTTTGTTGGGCAGTTCTCCCAGCCCGGAGTAACTAAAGTGCTACACCGTGGCAGCCCCGAAAATCCTCGCGACGAAGTAGCCCCAGCCGGATTTGATATCCTCAATGGAGACCTCGGCCTTAGCTCAGACACCCCCGATGGAGAGCGCCGCCTAGCCTTCTCCAAGTGGGTCAGCGATCCGAAAAACCCACTTCCATCCCGCGTCATGGTGAATCGCCTCTGGCACCATATCTTCGGATCAGGAATCGTCCCCACCGGCGGAGACTTCGGCCTAGCCGGAGCTCCTCCAAGTCACCCGGAGCTCCTCGATTGGCTCGCCGCTGAATTTATCGACAAAGGTTGGTCTACCAAGTCAATGATTCGCCTGCTAGTTACATCCGATGCCTTCAAGCGCTCAAGTATCCCTTCCGAAGCAGCTCTAGCAAAAGACGCCAGCTCTTACTACCTCTGGCGCTACCCACCTCAGCGCGTCGAAGCGGAAGTAATCCGCGATGGCATTCTTCAAGCTTCAGGAAAACTCACTCCCTCCATCGGCGGACGCAGCTTCCGTATCCACAATGTAAAGAAAACTTACGCCCAGTGGGAAGTGACAGATAATGCCGGCCCGGACACCTGGCGCAGGATGCTCTACCAAGAGCGGATGCGACGTGTAGATGATAAAATCTTCACCGCATTCGACTTTCCGGATTGTGGTCAAGTTCGCGCAAAACGCCCTGTTTCCACCACCCCACTCCAGGCGCTCAACCTCATGAATAGCGAATTTGTCGTCGGCCAATCCGAGTTCATCGCAGAACGAGCGCTTCGCGAAACCGGTGGAGACCCAGTAGCCGCTGTTGATCGAGCATTCGAACTCCTCCTTGGTCGAGTTCCCACCAGCGACGAATCGGCAGCAGGAAAAGAAGTCCCTCTCCATCTGCTCTGCCGCACTCTGATTAACTCTAATGAGTTCGCCTTCCTACCATGATCTCCCACCCTGCACTTAGCGCTCTCGCATTCGCCGCTTGCACCATCTCCGCTCTCGCCGAGAAACCACTCAATGTACTTTTTATCGCCATTGATGATCTGCGCCCCGAACTCGGCTGCTACGGATCCCCCGCTGTACAATCTCCCAACCTAGATAGCCTCGCCTCATCAGGAATGCGCTTCGATCGCGCCTACTGCCAACAAGCAATCTGTTCGCCATCCCGAGCCAGCCTTCTCTCTGGAATGCGCCCAGACACCACCGGAATCACGCATAACTACGTGCAATTCCGCGACCTCAATCCCAATAATGTTACCCTCCCCCAATACTTCGGGGCAAACGGCTACTCCACCGCATCCTGTGGAAAAATTTTCCACCGCCCTAAAGACGATCCGCAATCCTGGAATCGCAAACCTGCCGCCGCGAAAAAGCTACCGTTCAAAAAACCGAATTACGTCTATGCCCTGGAGGAAAATCACCAGCTCCATATAGCCAACAAGAAGGAGATGATCGCCAAGTATGGCGAAGCTGCAAAACGCGGCCTTGGAAGTGGCCCCGCTTACGAAAGTGCGAATGTCCCCGACCATCATTATATCGACGGCTACAATACCGAACTCGCAATCGCCACCCTCGGCGAAATGGTAGAAGAAGGCTCAAAGCCATTTTTCCTCGCCCTCGGATTCAAACTCCCCCACCTCAATTGGATCGCTCCAAAAAAATACTGGGATCTCTACGACCGCGATAAGATAAAGCTCCCAGATCAACTCGAAGGCCCAAAGGACGGAGCAGAGATGGGGCTCCACGCATCATTCGAACTCCGCACTCGCGCCGGAATACCGAAAATTGGAGCCTTTGATGATGATCTCTCACGCACCTTACTCCACGCCTACTACGCCAGCGTAAGTTACGTCGATGCCCAGATTGGAAAGATGCTCACCGCACTCTCTGAAAGTGGTCAGTTAGAAAATACCATCGTCATCGTCTGGGGAGACCACGGCTGGCACCTTGGCGAAATGGGTATCTGGGGCAAAGCGACTAACTATGAAATTTCCACCCGAGTCCCCCTCATCGTTTCCGCCCCAGGAATGAAAGCCAAGGGCAAAAGCACTAAGGCATTGGTAGAACTTCTCGATATCTACCCCACACTCTGCGACCTCGCAGGACTCAAGCTACCCGCCCATCTTGAAGGAAAAAGTTTCGCCCCGCTTTTGGATAAGCCAGACCAAGCGTGGAAGAGTGCCGCCATTAGTCAATTCCCCTGCCCTGCTCTTCGCGAATGGGCGGCGAATCCACTCTCACCCGAAATGCGCGAGACCTTCTTCGGCCCACTCATAAAAGAAGTAGAAGGAAAAATCATCAAGCAACAAGGCGAGCGTTGGGATCGCGATCTCTTCGAAAACAACCTCATGGGATACACCGTGCGCACCGATCGCCATCGCCTCGTTCTCTGGAGAGACCATCGCGACCACTCGGCTCCCGCCGTTTTCGCGGAATTATTCGACCACGAATCAGACCCGCTGGAAAAAATAAATATCGCAGCCAAGCACCCAAAAATCGTCGCCGACCTCACCGCTAAGTTAGATAAGATCGTAAAAAAATGAACCGCCCAGAATCTCTCAGCCCCGTAGGACGCCAGCTTCTCGACCGCCGCAGTTTCATGCGGAATACCGGATTCGCTCTCGGCGGAGTTGGTCTTGCCCAACTGCTCGCCCGCGATGGCCATGCAGCATCCGATAACCCCACTGAATTCAGCGGCAAAGCTCCCATCCGCCCAGCCATCGATCACAACAATCCCTACCTCCCACGGAGCGGACACTTCGAGCCTGCGGCAAAACAAGTTCTCATCATCTACTGCCCGGGTGCCGTAAGCCACGTCGATACCTTCGATTACAAACCCGACCTCGCAAAATTCCACGGCCAAAAGCCACCAGGAATTCCCGCCGTCACCTTCGAAGGTCCCACCGGCAATATCGCCAAGCCCTTCTGGGATTTCCGCCCTCGAGGCAAAAGCGGAAAAATGGTCTCCGACCTTCTTCCGAACCTCGGCTCTCACGTTGATGAATTCTGTTTCGTCCACTCCCTCCACACCCAAACAAGTGCGCACCCCCAGGGAGAAAACTTCATGAACACCGGATTCACCATGGAAGGTTTCCCCTCCTTCGGATCCTGGGTCACCTACGCCCTTGGTTCCGAATGCGATGAACTTCCCGCCTTCGTCGCCATCAATGATCCGCGCGGCATGGCACGCTCCGGAAAGAATAACTTCGGAAACGGCTTCCTCCCTGCCGCATTTCAAGGCACCGGTTTCACGGCCAAAAGCCCACCCTCCAATCTCCGCCGCCCGAAAGGCTACTCCGCCGCAGACGACCGCGCCACCATCAGCCTCCTTGAGCGCCTCAACGGAAACCACCTCGATCGCTACCCCGGCGATGCCGATCTTGCCGCTCGTATCGCAAGTTACGAACTCGCCGGGAAAATGCAGTCCTCCGTCCCCGATATGATGGAGCTCTCAAGCGAACCCACCTCAATCCACAAAGAATACGGCACCGACACCGGAACAGAAGTGAAACGCGAGTACGCAAAGAACTGCATCCTCGCCCGCCGCCTCCTCGAAAAAGGCGTCCGAGTCGTCCAGCTCTTCAACGGCAGCGACCCCTCCGGTGGCAACGGAATCACCAACTGGGACTCCCACTCCAATATCGCAGATACTCACGCCATGCAGGCCGAGATCATGGATCAACCCACTGCCGCCCTCATCGGCGATCTCAAACGCCGCGGCATGCTCGACGACACCCTCATTGTCTGGGCCACCGAATTCGGCCGCATGCCCTTCCTCCAAGGCAACGGCACCGGCCGCGACCACAACCCCGATGCCTTCACCTGCTTCCTCGCCGGTGCCGGCGTAAAGAAAGCTCACAGCTACGGCCAGAGCGACCGCTTCGGAGCCAAAGCAGAAATCGATCCCGTAGAAGTCTACGATTTCAACGCCACCATCCTTCACCTCATGGGGCTCGATCACGAACGCCTCAGCTACTACCACAACGGCATCGAACGCCGCCTCACCAACGTCCACGGCCACGTCATTAAAGACCTACTCGCATAGAGACCCGCACGCGCCCTAATCTCTAGGATGCCTCGGCCTCTACTAATCGCCCTGACCTGGCTCTTAACCGCGACGCTCGGAACCGCTTTCGCAAACCGCAAAAACGTCCTCCTCATCGCCATTGATGACCTCCGCCCCGAGCTCCGATGTTACGGCCAAAAACACGCTCCAAGCCCCAATATTGACCGTTTAGCGGAAAGCGGAGTCGTCTTTAAAAATCACTTCGTCCAAGTTCCCACATGTGGAGCCTCCCGCTACGCACTCCTCACCGGCCGCAGCCCCGCGAAGTCCCAAGCCTTCGCCAATGACGCATTCTACCGCGGCTCCACCGCACTCTCCCACGAGCCCCAGCTTGGCTCCCAATCGCTCCCCGAAATATTTAGGCGCAATGGCTACCACACCACCCTTATCGGCAAAATATCCCACACCGCTGATGGGAAAGTTTTCGCCTACGATGGCACAGGCAATGGGAGCCCTGAGCTCCCCCACGCCTGGGATGAATTCGCCACCCCACTCGGGCAATGGAAACGCGGCTGGGGAATCTTCTTCGCTTACGCAAACGGCCTCCACCGAGAAGACGGCCTAGGGAATCGAAAGCTCACCGAATTCGTCGTCGAAAAAGACACCGACTTACCTGATGGCCTTCTTGCCGAGACCGCCATCAACAAACTCACCGATTTCAAAAAAGGCGATCCCCCCTTCTTCATCGGCCTAGGTTTCCTCAAACCCCACCTCCCCTTCGTAGCCACAAAAGACGACTGGGAAGCCGCCGAAAAAATCAAAATCCCACCGCCAGCCCACCCCGAGAAACCCAACAGCCCATACTGGCACAAAAGCCGCGAATTCTTCCGCTACGAACACCCCCATAAAAACGAAAACCGCACCCTCTCCCCCAAAGCCACCGAAGAAGCACGCCGATCCTACCTAGCCTGCGTCCGCTATGTCGATCGCCAAATCGGAAAAATCCTCGATACCCTAGATGCAACCGGCCTCACCAGCTCCACCATCGTCATCCTCTGGGGAGACCACGGCTGGCACCTCGGCGACTCCGCCATCTGGGGGAAACACACCCCCTTCGAACGCGCCCTCCACAGCCCCCTCATCATCCGCGCCCCCGGCACCGGAAAGCACGGCACCGCATCCAATTCGCTAGCCGAAACCACCGACATCTACCCCACCCTCCTAGAACTCTGCGGCCCCTTCGGAAACAACAAAACCGCCCATCCCCTCGATGGCACCAGCCTCGTACCTATTCTAAAAAACCCCGAAAAATCCGTTCACCAAGCCGCCATAAGCTACTGGAAAAACGCCACTTCCATCCGCACCAAAGACTACCGCCTCATCACCTCAAAAAAATCCACCGAACTCTACGACCTCTCCAAAGACCAATACTCCACCCACAACCTAGCCGCCGAAAAACCGGAAACCGTCCGCCGCCTCCAAGCCCTCGCACCAAAATAGATCCAAGAATCATCTCCGCATCGCAGCCAAACGAATCACCCATGCCTTTCCTCCACGATATCACCGCCGAGATTGGAGGCGACCACCACCCCTTCGATATCCCCGCCGTCCGCTCCCTTACGAACGGACTCACCCTCGATAAAAAAATCACCTTCTTCGTCGGCGAAAACGGCAGCGGTAAATCCACCATCCTCGAAGCCATCGCCGATAAATGGGGATTCTCCAAAGAAAGCGGAAACCGGAGCAAAAGCCACACCACCCGCGAATACGACACCCGCCTCGCCCCCTTCCTCCGCATTCGTAGGCTCGAACGCCCACTCGATGGATTCTTCCTCCGCGCCGAAAGTTTTTACAACTTCGCCACCGCCATGGAAGACCTAGAAAGCGAAGAATACTGCGGCAACGGCTACGCCAACTACGGCGGAAAATCCCTCCACAACCAATCCCACGGCGAAGCCTTCCTCTCCCTCTTTCTAAACCGCTTCGATGGCCACGGCCTCTTCCTCCTAGACGAGCCCGAAGCCGCCCTCTCCCCAGCCCGCCAGATGGCCTTCCTCGTCCGGCTTCACCAACTAATAGGAGACCACTCCCAATTCATCATCGCCACCCACTCCCCCATCATCCTAGCCTACCCCGGAGCCACCATCTACCAATTCGACGAAGAGGGCATCACCAATACCACCTACAAAGAAACCCAACACTACGACCTCACCCGCCGCTTCCTCCAAGACCCAGATCACATGATGCACCAGCTCCTCAAAGAAGATGATGAAGAGCATTAATCGAATACTGAGAGCCTACCCAAGCAAAAATCCGAACGCCCTTCTACGCGTAGGAGCCTTTCCCTTCTGCTCATTTCCATCACCCCACTAAACAATCAAAAGCTGCTCCAACCGCAGGATACCATTCCTCAGAAATCCGGACATTATTGCTAAGATGCTCAGGACATTTTTTAGTGTGAAGATCCATTTCACGAGTGAGGCGGTAAGCGAATTCCCAGCGCTCAGTGCAAGGATGAAGACAAGCCGCTAAAACTTGGAAGTCGGAAGCTCTGTAAAATCGGGAACAAGGATCACTTTTAGAGGCGCGAGTTTTCTGAAAATCTACGCGGACAGTGCCATCGGCAAGGGTTTTACGGAGGACGTTTTTACATTCTACGAGGAAGGGCCGACTACCCATATAAGTGACTTCAAAGTCTGGACGGCCGTCTTCTTCGAGAGAGACACAGGAATCGACTCCTTCGGTGGTCTTGAGAATTTCTTCGAGATGATGCTCCGCGACCCAGCCACGAACGGCCATCTTTAGTCGAGGAGCAGCTTCGATCATATTGAGAATCTGGTCTTCACTAATCTGGAACTCGCTGGCCAGGTCGTGGGGAGTTTCTGGAAGAAGGATTTCGGTGCTAGACTTGAGAACGGGGTCTCGTTGAGGACGGGCGATGAACTCATCGAGTTTTTCGGCGAGGAGGAACCGGTGGCCCTGGTCGAGGCCGCGGCCGGCTTGTTCGAAACGGATATAGTCGAAGAAGGCCTCACTCCGACCACCTACGACGGTCTCTACCGGTGAGTCGTCAACACTGCGGCGGGCGCGTTCCCAGCAGTGCCATCCAGTGTCGAGGATTGCTTCGACTTCGGTGCGCTTGAATTCGACGGAGATGAAAAATTTGGTGAACTCGTGGAGAACCGGGTCGATCCCGACAAAAATACCACGCTCGGTGTCGATTCCGACCATGAGCGTAGTGTAGAGCAGGTAAGGGTCTTGCCAGATCTGATGAAGCTCGCCATCTTTGGTTCCATATTTTATTTGAAACCGATGCTCGTCGGTTGGCCGATTTTTTGTTGGCTGAGAATTAGCGAAGAAGGCATAGACGATGATACCATGCCGTTGACCTGAAGGGTCTTCGAAGGTGATTCTGAAAGGGGCTTGTTGTGGCGATGAATTTCGCAAAATTCGGCACCCACAATTTCTTAAAGCAGTGAGGATAAAGGCAAGGAGCGGCGACTTGTGACGCTCGCTTACAGAATAGCGCTCGTAATCCATATTGATCGATTCAGGCTCCTACTTTTTCTCGCATATTCACGGCTCCATAGCCCTTACCGGTACCAGGATGTGCCTCGTGCTCACCTACGAGGGAAAGATATTTTGCAGGGACAGGATTCCGCCGTCTTGGCTTAGGGAGAATTACTTTTTTCTTGGGAATCAAAGTAGCCATAGCTTGCTCAAGAGATGCTTCTCCGAAAAAACGGGCACGCATTTTCAAGCCAACAAGTTCTGCTAGCGCGGAGGGCACTGCGTTTCCAACTTGCTTCTGGGCATCAGAGCGGTTGCCCAAAACTTCATAATCGGAAGGGAAGGTCTGAAGAGCGCAGAGTTCAGCTGCCGAGAGGTGCCGGTTTTCCCAGTGAAAAGGCCCTGTAGCCGGACCAGGCTGTGCAGTGAGTGTCCAGGACGGCTTATCTTTTGCAAGCTTGAGAAGGAAATTCCAAAATCGTCGGCGCCAGCCGAAGAGCGCTCGACCACCTCCACGCTCCGTATGAAAAAGGTAGTTTTCTCCCTCGGGAATCGAAGGTAGAAGCTCAGCCCACTTGCCAGACATAGCCAGTTTTTCCTCAGGGCTCGGCTTAAGATGACCAATGGCGTCCCAGGCATTTATTGCAGGTAAAAGCGCGAGGTCTTCAAAATCTCGCTGGGCGTCTACTGATCGTTGCCAGGAATGAGTGGGCGAAAGAGACCCGAATCTAAGACCATCTCGGTGACCGATAACGAGCATCCTTTCCCGAATTTGAGGAACTCCATATTGAGCTGCGTTTACTCGAAGAGCCTCAACCTTATAAGATGAGCCCTGACGGTGATTGATCTCGGCGATCCGATCAAAAAGATATTCGAGACCTTCCGATTTTCCTTTAAAGGCAATCCCGGCGACGTTCTCAAGAAGAAATGCTTGGGGCAACGTGTCCTCAAGAATGCGCAAATAGGCGTCAAGAGTGCTTGCTCTGGGATCTTCAAGACGTTTTGAGTCTCCAGTCGCCCAAAATCCTGATTTCGAAAATGGCTGACAGGGCGGCCCTCCAATAAGGAGATTAGCGTCACCTTTTCCAAGTCCTGCAACTTCTAACAACTCATCAGAAGGAACTTCATGGATGTCACGATGAATTACTGGCCATGCACGATTGTGCCTTAACGTGCGACAACACATAGCATCCATCTCTACAGCGACAGCTGTCTCAAAACCTGCCGCCTCAAATCCTAGATCCAATCCGCCAGCTCCAGTGAATAGGCTGATGAGTTTTGGGACGCGTGACATGCTGTTCAAAGAACCAAACTGGCAGTGTATAGTCAAGATTAAACTGAAGGATTTTACCGCTCGCAATACAGAGATCATTACTGGAATAGAACCCCATACCATGTCTCGGTATCGGTGATGAAGACGACCCTCAGCCTGCTCTTATTTGCCGCGACTTCCTGCCTCGCGGAGACCACTAAAATCACTTTTCCTGCGGCAGATGGCCTCGAGATCACTGCTGACCTCTCTCCTTCGGAAACGGGGAAAGCCACCATCGTTCTTTTTCACCAGGCAGGTTCCAGTCGTGGCGAATATGCCACCATCACACCGCGTCTCAATAGCATCGGATTCCATTGCATCGCCATTGACCAACGCTCGGGCGGCCGTGGGAACGCCTCCGGCGGCATTACCAATGAGACGAACCAGCGGGCTCTCGCCCAAGGCAAACCCACCAGTTTCCTCGATGCCATCCAGGATATGGAAGCCGCCATCGCCCAGGCCAAAACGCGTTTTCCTGAAACGCCCATCATCGCCTGGGGCAGTTCCTACTCTTCCTCCCTCGTCCTCAAGCTCGCCGGCGAGCAACCGGATCTCCTAGCCGGCGCCCTCTCCTTTTCCCCCGGTGAGTATTTTTCCCCTAAAGACCTCATCGCCACCGCTGCTGCCAATATCCAGATCCCCACCTTCATCACCTCCTCTCGCAGCGAGGTAAGCCAGCGCCAATCCATCTTCGATGCCATCCCCGCAGGCAGCAGCAAAATCGAATTCACTCCCACTTCCGTCGGCCGGCACGGATCTACTGCAATCAAACCCGCAACCGCTGGCCACGAAGAATACGAAGCCGCCACAGATGCATTCCTCGCCCAATTCCTCCCAGCCACTAACACCCCTACCACTCTTTCCCTCACTCTCACCGACGGCAAAGACATCGAACTCAACCTCTCCGGCACCACCGGCACACTCTCCACCATTTCCGTCTCCTCAGATCTGAAAAACTGGCGCACCCTAGCCACCATCCTCCTCAGCGAAGAAGCCACCGCCCTCGGCGATGGAGCCATGGCCAAAAGCGAAAGGCTTTTCTACCGCACCGCTCCCGCCACCGGGGAAAACATCGCCGCCATTACCGGCGTCACTACTAGTGGCACCCCCACCGCCTATAATTTCGCGGTTGAAATCACCAGCACCGAAACCGGCTGCGACCAATATGCAGATTGGTGGGAAGTCCTCCGCGCCGATGGCACCCTCGCCTACCGCCGCGTCCTCGGACACAGCCACGTAGACGAGCAACCCTTCACCCGCAGCGGCTCTCCAATTCCCATCTCAGCCGACGAAGAAATCTGGGTTCGCGTCCACATGAACAACGGCGGCTACAGCTCCTCCGCATTCCACGGCTCCGCCGCAAACGGCCTCTCCCCTGCCACGCTCCCACCCACCTTCGCCCCCGCTGCCGCCATCACCGGCAATCTCCCCACCGGCTGCGCCTTTTAAATGACT
>CALAIY010000004.1 GCA_937922595.1 uncultured Verrucomicrobiales bacterium
CCGGGGAAGGGGTGGAAGCGCTTGCCGTCGTGAAATGTGCCGGATGTGGGGAGGGCGTTTTTTGTGAGGTGGATCTGATCGACGGCGAGGATGAGGGCGGTATCGGAGTGGGCTGCGGTGAGGCAGGAGTGGATGCCTGCGAGGGGGCCGAGATCTGGGGTGGGGTCGGGGATGTTGGTGAAGCGGGGGTCGTCGCTTGGGATGGGTTGTCCGGGGCGGGTGGAGATGAGGATCTGGGTGAAGCCGTTTTCCTGGAGGAAGGTGAGCTGGCGTTCCCAGAGGGGGGTGCCTCCAAGTTCAATGAGGGCTTTGTCGCGTCCCATCCTGCGGCTGGTACCGCCTGCTAGGATGATGGCTGTGCTCACAGGGGTGAGATGGTGTCGCCTATTTTGAGGGGGCCGCTGGTGAGGGCTTTGGCGCGGAGGCCGCCGTGGCCTTGGAGGGCTTTTTCTGCTCCGGGGCAGAAGGCTTGTTCCATCCAGTAGCAGGGCTTGGCTTCTTGGGTGCCAAGGAATTGTACGCTGCCGATGGTGAATTCTTTTCCGATGAGGGATGGAAGATCGACGCCCTTGGTGAGGATGTTTCGCCGGAAGGCGGTGGGAGATTTGTCGGTGATGCCGAATTTTTCGCAGAGGCGGTGGTAGTCTTCGATCTGGAAGAAGGTGACTTGGCCTTTGTAGTCGTCTTTGTAGTCGAAGAAGCGGTCGCCGATGATGCCTTTTCCTTGGATGATTTCGGCGGTGGGGACGGTTTCGATGGGGGAGGTGCCTGGGGGCTTTTCGTGGTGGCCGTAGTAGTTGTGGCCGGAGGAGATGTAGATGGCTTCGATCATGGGAATCAGTCCAGCGTGGGTTCTTTGCGCTTTTCTGGTGCTGGGGTGTTGCGGTGTACCCAGACGCTTTGGACGAGGCCGAGGAGTGCCATGAGGGTGACGAGGAAGGTGCCTCCGTAGCTGATGAAGGGGAGGGGGATTCCGGTGATGGGGGCGAGGCCGATGACCATGCCGATGTTTTCGTAGATGTGGGCGAAGAAGAGGGCGGCGATTCCGATGACGATGAGGCGGCCGAGCTGGTCGCGCGCGGCGAAGGCGATGCGGAAGAGGAGGAGGAGAAAGATGGAGTAGCCGCCGATGAGAAGGAGGGAGCCACGGAAGCCTTGCTCTTCGGCGAAGGTGGTGAAGGCGAAGTCGGAGAAGGCGACGTCTGCGGGGATGAAGCCGATGCGGTTCATGGTTTTTTGGCCGGGGACGTTTTTGCCGAGGAAGCCTTTTCCTTCCCAGCCGGAGGAGCCGATGGCTTTGAGGCTTTTGTCGAGGGCCCAGCCATCGCCTTGGACGTCGATGGGCTTGTCCTGTGCTGCTGCGATGAATACTTCGATGCGGGCTTTTTGGTAGTCTTGTAGGCCGAAGTTGTAGGCTACGGGAACGACGGTGGCGATGGCGAGGGCGATGGCGATGAGGTAGCGGAGGGGGATGGAGCCGACGAGGAGCATGGCTGCAATGACGACGCCCCATACGGCGAAGGAGCCGAAGTCGCCTTCTTTGAGGACGAGGATGGCGGGTATGCCTGCGATGATTACGACGGCGACGAGGCGCAAGAAGTGGTAGCGAAGTAGGGAAATGTGCTTGTGCATTTCCGCTAGGGAGTAGGCGATGGCGATGATGCCAACGGCGATCATGGGCTGTGAGGGCTGGAGCAGCATGGGGCCGAGGTCGATCCAGCTTTTGGAGCCGTGAACTTCGATTCCGATAAATTGGGTGGAGACGAGGAGGGCGAGGCCTGCGGGGTAGCCGAGGAAGACTCCCCATTTAAGCCAGCGGTAGTCGATGACGGCGGCGGCGACGTAGATGGGAAGGCCGATGAGAGCCCATTGGATCTGGGAGCGCCATTTGAGGGCGAGGGCGCCTTCGCGGAATTCGGTGGCGGCGTAGATGGTGAAAACCCCGGTGATGATGAGGGCGGCGATGACTGCAAAGAGCAGCCAGTGCATGCCGAGGAATTTCTTGAAGAGGGGGGTCATCCGGAGGCTGGATGATGTTGGCGCTGGTGGCGGCGCGCCAATGGATTTTTTGGTTTTCCCCTCGGAGGCTTCGCTCGGCGGGCTAGTTTTTTAGCTCGGCGACGCGGGCTGCGAGAGCTTTTGCGTCTGGAAGATCGAGGAGGTCGTCGAGGAGCTGATCGAGCGCTGGGGTGTGAAGCGCGTGGATGGCTTTTTCGAGGTCTGGAAAAATCGCCTCCGCGCCAAATCGCTTCCGGGCGATCATGATGATGCTGCGCTCGGTGCCTTCTTCACGACCCTCTTCGCGGCCTTCTTCGCGGCCCATTTCAATGAGGTCTTTTCCCGCGCGTGTTTCTTTGACGTCTTTGAATTCTAGGAGGGCGGCCATTTCTTTGTAAGTGCGTTTTTCGAGGCGTTCGAGGATCCAGTGGAAGAAGACGTCGGCCAGGGTGGAGGCCTGGCGGGGCGAAAGATCTTTATTGGATTTCAGGGAACGATAGTATTTGGCTGCGTGTTTTTCAAGTGTTCCAAGGTCTTCGAAGACGGGCTTGAAAACAGTGACAAATGGATCGTTCGGGAATAGGCGTTCGCGTTCGGCAAGTGTGCTGTCGAGAGCGATAGATTTCACAATGGAATTCCAGGGGGGCGTTTTTGGATCGAGGCTGTCGTCTGCGAAGAAGATGATTCCACGGATGTGGCGCATGTCGTTGTCCTGCTGCACGGCGGCCATTTCGGTGACGATCCGGGGGTAGATCTCGGGATCTTTTTGAAACTGGACTTCGATGACAATGAGCGGTTTTTCAGGATCGTCGGGTCGGAGAAGTGCATCGAGGCGACGCTCGAGACGCTTGATTGTGATAGATTCGAGGGTGCAGGAGCCTTGGTCTTCAATGCCTGCTAGGGTGGCGACGGATGCCGGACAATTTTTGAAAATCGTGTAGATTTCTTTGTCGGTCTGCATCGTCTAGCTGGCGTAGAGGAAGCCGGTGAGCGGTGATGTGGCGGATGCTTCTTGGGTGGTGGTGGGGGCTGGGAGACCGGTCTCGTAGGCGGCGCGTCCGGCATCTACTGCGGCGCGGAAGGCGCGAGCCATGCGGACGGGGTCGGGGGCGATGGCGATTGCGGTGTTTACCAGGACGGCGTCGGCTCCCATTTCGAGGGCGGCGGCGGCGTGGCTGGGCTGGCCAATGCCGGCGTCGACGATGACGGGGACGGTGGCTTGGTCGATGATGATTTCGATTTGGGCTCGGGTCTCAATGCCACGATTCGTGCCGATGGGTGAGCCGAGCGGCATTACGGTGGCGCATCCTGCGTCTTGGAGGCGCTTGGCGATTACGGGATCGGCGTTGATGTAGGGGAGGACGGTGAAGCCTTCTTTGATGAGGATTTCGGCGGCTTTGAGGGTCTCTACGGGGTCGGGGAGCAGGTAGCGAGGATCGGGGTGGATCTCGAGTTTTACCCATTTGGGCATGCCTGCTGTTTCGGCGAGGCGGGCGAGGCGGACGGCTTCTTCGGCGGTGTTTGCACCGGAGGTGTTGGGAAGAAGTAGGTATTTTTTGGGGTCGATGAAATCGAGGATGTTGGCGAAGGGATCCTTGGTGCCTGAGAGGTCGGCGCGGCGGAGGGCGACGGTGACGATTTCGGTGCCGGATGCGGCAAGGGCGTCGCGCATCGATTCATTGGAGGAAAACTTCCCGGTGCCAGTGAGGAGGCGCGAGGTGAATTCACGACCGCCGATGGTGATTGGGCGGTTTTCAGGGAAATTTGATTGGGTGGAGGGCACTTATTCGTTGGGCTCGGTGGAGTCTTTGGTGAGGGTGCTGGGGACGGTGAAGTAGGCGAGGCGCTTCCAATCTCCGCTGCCGTAGTCGGAGCTTTCGAGGATTTCGACTGACCAGTTGCCTTTGCCTGCTCCAAATTTGTAGGAGACGAAGGCGGTCTCATCGGCAATGCCTCGGGTGCCGTAGATGGCTTCGGTGCTTTCGGATTCGATCTTGATGGTTTTTACGTCTCCGGAGATTTCGCCTTCGGGGGTGCGGAATTGCACTTTCATGAAGCTGGGGGTTCCGGCTGCTTGAGCTGCGGTGATGGTGACTTCGGGGAGAACTTTGTTGCGCTTATCGGTGCGGTCGTCTTCGCGCAGGGGGCGCCAGGTGGATTGGAGGGACTTGAGTGTGATGAATTCTCCAGAGATTGGAGTGTCCAATGTTTCGAGATCGAGGGGGGCGTTGGCGCTGGCGTCCACTAGATCTGTGCTGAGCATGTGGAAGAGGAAGTAGATGAATGCGATAAGGATGGCGGCGGAGCCAGCGAGGCCGAGAAGCTCTAGGGGAGATCGCTTATTGGTGGGGGGTGTTTTGCCGGAGGTGTCCATTGCGTCCATGGGGGAGGGCGTTGTTTTAGAGGTGGTAGGGTCGGAAGATGCCATAGCTTGGGGGTGGCGGGAGATTGCAGAGGATTCGCGGGATACTTGTGGCATTAAACCTGCCTGCATTCCGGAGCAAGCCTGGCTTGACATTAGCTCTCTTCTCGGGAGACTCCGCCTCCCCATACTGTGCTCTAGCGCAGTCCTTAAAGACACCATTTCACTTTCCATATCATGGCCGATCTCGAAAACACCTACGAGCAAAACGTAAAAGGGACCTTTTACGTGGATGACCAGTGCATCGACTGCGACCTTTGCCGCGAGACTGCACCAGCAAACTTCACTCGCGATGAGGACGGCGGGCACTCATACGTGCATAAGCAGCCTGAAAACGACGATGAGAAGGCTCTTTGCGAAGAGGCTCTCGAAGGCTGCCCAGTCGAGGCGATCGGTGATGATGGCGACGACGCGTAGTTTCTCGTAAAACCGATTTTTCTGAAGCCGCTTGCTGATTTTTTCGGCGAGCGGCTTTCTTTTTGATTAGGGGTAGGGAGTGAAGAAAAACGATCCAGCTCCCGAGAAGAAGCCGCTTACGGAGGAAATGCGCTGGAAGCTCCTCCGGAGGCGTGCGCTCGCGGAATGGCGGGTGGGTGAGGATCGTGGAAATCTCCAGAAATTTACCCGAACGGCGGCTGAAATGGTGCCGGGGATTCTCAAGAAATATGGAATCGATCAACGGATGGCTTCCGAGCGCCTCGAAGAGGCTTGGTGTGGAATCGTGGGTGATTTTATCGCTCAGCATTCACGGCCGACGAAGCTGGAGCGTCGGATTTTGTGGGTGGCTGTCTCCCAGAGTGCGGTGAAATATACGCTCGAGCGCGAGCTTAAAGTATCGCTTCTAAAGAAACTCAAAGACGAATTTGGCGAAGCGACGATAAACGGTGTGCGTTTTGTTGCGGGGTAGGGGAGTGATATTTGCGATGCTGAAAAACCTCATTCTCGACTGGTCGGGCACAATCGTAGATGACCTCCCGCCTACGCTTGAAGCGACAAATGTCGTGCTTACGCAGTACGGTCTCCCGACGTTGAGTCGCGACGAATTCCGTGAGCGCTTTCGATTGCCGTATTCGGAGTTTTATGAGGAGTTGCTGCCGGGGGAGCCGATGGAGGTGCTGGAGGTCGAGTATCAGAAGGCGTTCCTTGCTGCTAAGTCGGAAGTGGTGCTGTTGGATGGAGCGCAGAGTTTTTTGGAGGCATGTGAGGTCGTTGGCGTTCGGCTTTTCCTGCTTAGCTCGATCCGTGCGGATCACTTCGAGCGGCACGCAGAGGATTTTCATGTGCGGCACCATTTCGAAGGCGTTTACGCCGGCGTGCGCGACAAGCGCGAGGCAATGGCTGCCATCCTTGAGGCGCATTATCTCCTCCCGGAGGAAACCGCCTACGTCGGCGATATGGAGCACGACATCGCTGCCGCTCGTGCTGGTGGCGTCACCGCGATCGCCGTTCGTAGCGGCTACGATACCCCCAGCACTCTTGCTGCTGCGGAGCCGGATCTTCTCCTCGCCGATGTCGCTGCACTCGGGAATCTCCTCACCGCTCGCCCCAAAGAGCGCCCAATCCCGACAGTCGGCGCGCTTATTTTCGATGCCACCGACCGCATCCTTCTCGTTCGCACCCACAAGTGGTCCGACAAATGGGGCATTCCCGGAGGAAAGATCCGCCGCGGCGAAACGGCTGAATCCGCCCTCGTGCGCGAAATCCGAGAAGAGACAGCCCTCGAAATCACCGACATCCAATTCACCTGCGTGCAGGACGCCATCGACCCCGAAGAATTCTTCCGCCCCGCACACTTTATCCTTCTCAATTACACCGCTCGCACCACCTCAGATCCAGCATCCGTCGTCCTCAATGACGAAGCCGAAGACTTCCTCTGGCTCCCACTCGAGGAATGCCACACACTGAATTTGAACATCCCCACCCGTGTCCTGGTCAATCAAGTTCGCGCACGTAATGCCTAATCCTCCCCCCGACACCATTCATATCGACCGCCTCCGCTGTGTCGCCCACATTGGCGTGCCCACCGAAGAGCGCGCTCACGCGCAAACCCTCGAAGTCTCCCTCCAGATCACCCCCGCATCTGGCAGTTTCCCCGCCGGGGACGATATCACCGGTACCATCGACTACCACGCCGTCTCGCTCACAGTCCGTGCCACCGCCGCCCAGCAGCCTCGCCAGCTCATCGAGACCCTCGCGCAAGACATCGCCACCACCCTTCTTCAAGAATTCTCCATCGCCGAAATCCAAGTCGAAGTCCGCAAATTCATCCTTGTTGATAATCCCGGAGGCGTCGCCGTCCGCATCACCCGTCGTGGATAAGTCATTGAATTTTCTGCCGGGCCGCGTCCAGTCGCCCTAGGACGCTCTCACCGATGCCTGTAAAAAAGCCGCGAAAACCAGACCCCGACGCCCCCCTCGTCGAGCGCGCCCAGGCCGGAGAAACCGCCGCCTTCGATGAGCTCGTGCGCAAGCACAGCCAGCGCCTCTACGGCCTCGTCTACAACATGACGTCCAATCACGAGGACACCAACGACATCCTCCAAGACGTCTTCGCCAAAGCCTACCGCTCCCTCAAGCGCTTCCGTGGCCAGAGCGCCTTCTACACGTGGATCTACACCATCGCCACGAACATGACGCTCAACTTCCTCAAAAAGAGGAACCGCCGTAAAGGCCAGATGAGCCTCAACGACCTCGATTCCCTCGTCGAAAACGACAAAGAATTCATCGAGATCGTCTCCAAAGGACAAAACACCCCCGTCCGCGAAGTCGATCTCAGCGAACTCCAACAGAGATTGAACGAAGCCATGATGCAGCTGTCTGAAGACCATAGAGCAGTCGTCACCATGTTTGATATCCAGGGAATGCCCCACGCCGAAATCAGCAAAATACTAGGAGTCTCCCAAGGCACCGTCCGCTCCCGCCTCTTCTACGCCCACCGGCACCTTCAGACTTTTCTAGACGAATTTAGAAAATAGCGCCTCGCCAATTTGCATCCGCTCCGGAAAACCGTTTCTTACCCACGCCCCACGAATTCCCTCATGAACGAAGAGTTTACCGATCTGCAAAAGCTTCTCCAGCTTAAGCGCCATGAAAATCCCGGCGACCATTACTTCGAAAATTTCATCGATGATTTTCACGCCCGCCAGCGCTCCGCACTCCTCAATCAATCCGCCCGAAGCCTCCTCCTTGAGCGCATCGGCACCTACTTCTCCGGCGGTACCAAGCCGATCCTAGCATCCGGCGTTGCCCTTGCAGCAATCGCTGTCACCGGCATCTCCTACCTCAAATTTTCCTCCCCGCCTTCAGCGGAAACTCTCGTCACCATCGACGACGCCCCAGAGCCCATCTCGCTCTGGAGAGAAAGTGGCCTCCAATTAAATAACGGCCCACAACTGGTTCCAGTGGAATTTTCCCCCGGGCGCATCCAGTTTGATCGCAACCGCGGGATCCCCCGCACCGAACGTTTCCTCCTTCCCGAAGGCCGACAGCTCATCCCGAGCACGAATGAAAAAATCGAGTATTGATACACGCCAGCCTCGGCGGCCATTGGCCGCCGCGTGTATCTTCGTCGCCCTCTCTCTAGGCCTCCTTCCCGCAGCCTCCGTCGGTCTTGGTGTTACCGCCCCCGTTGCAGGTGTCAAAAAAGACGCCGTCTATCGGGACTCTGTCCTCTCAGTAGTCGCCGTCCACGCAAAGACCGAGCTCAGCGAAATCATCGTAAACGGCTTCTTCGTAGGCGATGGCACCCTCATCGCCACCACACTGCCACTCGAATCCGAGCCCATCAGTGTCGAAGTATTCCACGCCGGCGTCGCCCATCCCGCCGAAGTCGTCCTCCGCGATACCCGCACCCGCGTCCTCCTCCTCAAAGCCCCCGGCCTCAAAGCCCCCCCGCTCCCACTCCTCGGCCACAGCATCGTACTTCCGCTCGCCTCTCAGATCTTCGCAATCTGCGAATCAGAAGATCCCCTCCTCAGATTCGTCGAAGCCCGCATCGCCGGCCGCGAAAAAAACATCCGCGGCAAGCTCCTCCCCGTCACCCTCATCCGAGCAAATTTCGCCAGCCGCCTTGAAGGCATCGGAGCCCCCCTACTCACCCCAGCAGGCAAAGTCGCCGGCATGATCGTCCTCGGAGTCCCCGATGAGCTCGATTCCGCCTACGCCCTCCCCGCCGCAGTCGTCAAAAAATTCGCAGACGACTACATCGCCGACGGCAAAATCCGCCGCAGCTTCCTCGGCCTCTCCTTCGAAGACGGCACCACCACCCCGCGAATTCTCGAAATCCGGGACAACGGCCCCGCCGCCACCGCCGGCCTCAAGCAAGGCGACATCATCCTCCGCGTCGGCGATCGCAGCATCGAGCAATACCAAGACGTCATCGACTCCATCTACTTCCTCACCCCCGGCCAGCCAGCCATCTTCGAAGTCCTTCGCGGCCTCCACCGCCACACCTACTCCCTCACCCCCAGGAAAAAGGCCGAGCCCAAAGCCGAGACCCCGCCCGCCAGCGCAATCGCCACCCCGCCCCCCACACCTGCCCCGGTAGCGGCCCCCGCCACCCCCGATCCGTGACCCATCTCACCCCCCTCCACGATCATCCCTTCGCCCCCGAAGGCGGCATTCTTCTCGATGAAGGAGCCATCTCCGCCATCCGAGCCGCCCTCACCGGGATTACCCTCCAAGGCACCCGCACCACCAGCCTGCCTTGGAGCGACTGGGTGAAAACCGCCTTCACCCACATCCACGCCCCCCACCTCCTTCGCGTCCACCGCGCCTTCCAAAAAGAAGGCCCCCGCGAAGCCATCGCCCTCGAAAAAGAATACCAGCAAGCCTGGTCCCCCAGCGAAAAAGAAGCCACCGCCAGCCAAGAAGCCGGCACCCACATCCTCCAAGCCCTCCCCGGAGCCGCCCACGCCAAGCCCCTCCACAAGCTAGCCAACGCCGTATCCCAAGGTGAAACTCCCGGCCACATCGCCACCACCCTCGGCTGCCACACCGCCTTCTTCAACGTCGCCCCCACCCAAGCCGCCGCCGCCCTCGCCTTCCTAGAATGGCGCCCCACCTACCAAGACGACGGCAAGACGCCCATCGAAACCGCCTTCGCCCGAGCCGCCACCGACGCCCACCTAGGGCAAGCGATCACCACCGCAATCCAACAAACCCTGGCCACCCCCGATGAAGCCCACCCCTTCACCGCAGTCGCTTAGTATGTCCTCGGTTCCAGAACCCTGGAGGGACAGGCTCCGCCCCGCCCAGCAACCAGGCACCACCGGATCAGCCCCAAAAAATCACCCAGAAGAACCCGAACCCTGGGAATCCCCAGACACCGGCACCACCACTCTCCTCAACGAATCCGAAGACCTCGACCAACCCTGGCAAGTCCTCATCTTCAACGACCCCGTCAATCTCATGAGCTACGTCACCGTAGTCATCCGGCGCATCTTCGGCTACTCCGAGACCAAAGCCCGCAAGCACATGATGCAAATCCACCGCGAAGGCAAGACCATCGCCTGGACCGGAGGCCGCGAACGCGCCGAAGCCTACGTCCACCAGCTCCAAAGCCACCAGCTCCTCGCCTCACTCCACAAAGCCTCCGAGTAAACCCATGCACCCCGTCCTCCAAGAAGCCGGCGGTTTCACCCTCGAAAACGTCAGCCCCTCCGAGTACGCCGCCCTCTCCCACATCCCCTCCGACGCCGACACCACCGGCTCCCCCGAAGCAAAAGCCCGCCTCCTCCCCCCCGGCTTCACCGGCGAAACCGCCACCCCCGAAAATAACGCAGACTGGGAAGAATTCGTCCACCCCGACCTAGAAGACCTCTTCAAAGGAGATCTCGCCCACGTCGCCCAAGACCTCCAAGCCGCCACCCAGGAAGAAGACGAATACACCATCGAAATTTCCAGCGAAAACGCCGAACGCTGGTTCCGAGCCCTCAACCAAGCCCGGCTCGTCATGCACACCAAGCACGACTTCCCCGATGATGACGCCCTCAGCGAAGAAGAGCACATGGCCTCCATCACCGCCCTCCTCCAATCCGGAGAATTCGCCCCCTACCTCCGCTCCTCCCGCCTTTACGCCGTCCTCCAAGAATGGATCGTAGCCAATTGCCTCAAATATTAAGGCATGGCCTATAAGATCAAATAGGGGGGCAGCTAATTGTCGAGCCATCGAATTCCCCAGGATCGTCCCTCCTCCAAATACAAGGCTAGACGAGCTAGCACCAGATGCCGTCTTAATTCACTGGCAATGGAGCGAATCAAAGGCCGTGCAAATTTTGGTCGATGGAAGCACGATTCGTTAGAGGCGAGAAGGAATCCTGTTGATCTTGTAAATCCTGTCCAAAAAATTCATTCAGACAGGATTTATAGAATAAGATCAAGTAACACTATTTCTGTAAAATTGCCTACTCCTCTACTGCGGATCTTTAGAGACCGTGGTTCCCTTGGTCTTCAGGGGAATAAATCGCTGGTCTCTTAGCTTGAGCTTCGCTTTCCTTTGATGACGATGTCTTTTTGAGGCTTGCGCTCGGGGATGGTGTCAGCGGGCTCGGGGGGAGCTTCGGCTTCGGGGGGGGCACCGG
>CALAIY010000005.1 GCA_937922595.1 uncultured Verrucomicrobiales bacterium
GGAGACGGCGACAGCCCCGCCCCCCCCGCCACACGCCTCCAAGGCCGCAATCACGACTGGGACCACTTCTTCGCCCGCGACATCCTCTCCATGCCCGACAAGTGGGAATACCCCTGGTTCGCCGCCTGGGACACCGCATTCCACATGGTTCCCTTCGCCAAAATCGACCCCGAATTCGCGAAAAACCAACTCCTCCTCTTCCTCCGCGAATGGTACATGCACCCCAACGGCCAACTCCCCGCCTACGAATGGAACTTCTCCGACGTAAACCCACCCGTCCACGCCTGGGCCGTCTGGCGCGTCTACAAAATCTCCGCCAAAAAAGGCCAGCGCGACCTCCTCTTCCTCGAACGCGCCTTCCAAAAACTCCTCCTCAACTTCAACTGGTGGGTAAACCGCAAAGACATCGACGGACGCCACATCTTCGGCGGAGGCTTCCTCGGCCTCGATAACATCGGCGTCTTCGACCGCTCCCACGCCCTCCCCGAAGGCGGCCACCTCCACCAAGCCGACGGCACCGCATGGATGGGCTTCTACTGCCTCACCATGCTCTCCATCGCCCTCGAACTCGCCCTCGAGCGCCCCGCCTACGAAGACATCGCCAGCAAATTCTTCGAACACTTCATCCAAATCGCAGACGCCATCAACGACGTCGGCGGCACCGGCCTTTGGGACCAAGAAGACGGATTCTACTACGACCAACTCATCGTAGACGGAGCCCACCCCATCCCCATGAAAATCCGATCACTCGTCGGCCTCCTCCCCATGTGCGCCGTCACCGTCATCAAAGAAAAAACCATCGAAGCCCTCCCCAACTTCAAAAAACGCATGGAATGGTTCCTCGAAAACCGTCCCGAACTCGCCCGCTACGTCAGCTACGTAGACAACCCAGACGGCTCCCGCAAAGGCCACCGCCTCCTCGCCCTCCCCTCAAAGGATCGCCTCCTCAAATGCGTCACCCGCCTCCTCGACCCCAGCGAATTTCTCTCCCCCCACGGCATCCGCTCCCTCAGTAAAGCCCACGAAAAAGAACCCTTCATCTTCAAACACGGCAAAGAACGCCACGAAGTCCCCTACACCCCCGGCGAATCCACCACCGCCATGTTCGGAGGCAACTCCAACTGGCGCGGCCCCATCTGGTTCCCCATAAACTACCTCATCATCGAAGCCCTCCAAAGCTACGCCTACTTCTACAAAGACTCCATCAAGATCCCCGCCAGCTACTCACCCCACCAAGAAATCACCTTCCAAGAAGCCGCCAAAGAAATAAGCAACCGCCTCATCAGCCTCTTCACCCCCGATCAACAAACCGGCATCCGCCCCTGCTTCGGCACCTCCCCAGCAGCCGCCCCCTACACCCAAGACCCCGCCTGGAAAGACCTCCTCCTCTTCCACGAATACTTCCACGGCGAAACCGGCGAAGGCCTAGGAGCCAGCCACCAAACCGGCTGGACCGCCCTAGTCATCCGCCTAGTAAGAGAACGCGCCGGCCAAATCGGCGATTAATTCAAATTCCGATAAGCCTGAAATCCGCAGATCTCGGAGGCATCTTTGTCGGTGTGATTTGGAGCCATGCTCGCCAGAGTTCATACGGAAGGAGAGCCTTAGAAGCCGCTATCGAGGATGATGTTGATGGCCTCGAAGACGGGAGTTACCTTGGGTGCGGTGGTGTTTTGCATTCCAGATCGATTATTTAGCTTGAAGTTCAGAGGTTTCCTGAGGTGCCCTTACAGGCAAAATGTTGCTCGGTTACAAATATTGTTGACATTTCTCTCCAGAAAAGCCTAATATCGAGGAGCGAAGCGCCTCACAAACCCCTTCAATTGGCGCTCTACTATGAAAGGACAAAAAATAGCCCACTTGGATTCCTTATTTCAAGCTTTAAGCAAGATGCTTCCGTGTGCAAATAGCTCACCCAATGCGTTTGAGTGCCCAGCGTGAAGCCCCGAGAGCTTCTCGGTTGTGAGCGCTAATACTTTGTAAATTTCATTTTACTCGTCACCATTATGTTTGAGCTTTTAAAGCCTTTGCCAGTTATTGGCTTCTTCGCTTTTATCGGGAGCCTTTTCTTTGCTTTTGTAGAATTGAAGGAATCTCGGGAGATTCCTGTAGCTGTAGTCGCGGTTTCACAATCGGATGAAGTAGCTACAGTTACCCAGAAATTAATTTTATCAAGCGAAAATTTACAGCCTTCACGCATCGCACAGATGACGCGTCCGCAAATTTTGAGTTTAATTACAGATCTGGAGACCTCGCTTACGGGAACTGCCAGTGAACAGGCTAAATTGTTAAGTGGCATACTCGAAAGCGTGGCTAAAGAGAATCCTCGAAATGCGCTAATTCTGGCTGGAGCGTTTTATACTTTGCCAGAGATTCCAATTCTTGAGCGTTCGATTTTCGCTTCGTGGGCGAAGCATGATACCAGTAGTGTATTAGATTACCTTGGTAGTGAAGCCACACCTGGGCGTGCTCATCATATTGCCATATCCGCATCGCTGTTCCAGAACGAAGAACGCGCTAAGTTATCTGAGTTTCTTGATTGGGCTTCAATACATAGCGCTGCTAAAAATAATGAATTCCCGGCGGACAATCGAAGCCAGAGTCTTTTCGCGGATGTTGCTAATATGGTGGGAACTTTTGTGACCGAGGAGACGCTTGAGGAAGTTGTCGGATTTCTAGGAAAACACGTTCACAACCCGAGTGCGGCAGCGAGTCTATCAAACCTTCTTGAGTCCACTCTGATCAAGCGCCCACAAACTGCTGACGCTTGGATAAGTTGGCTGCAACAGTTTCCACCTAGCAGTGGTGATATAAACACGATGCTTACGGTGGCGGCTATCGGAGGCCTGACTAAGCATGCTCCAGATCGAGCTGCGGAACTCCTCTCTTCCCCGGAGTTTCTTAACAGTCAGTACCAAGCCTCTTCCCCTGATGAGACTCCGGAGCAACGCGAGATAAACAAGAATGAATTCTTTGATCAGCTACTAGATAGGTATATTCAATATGACATTCAATATGATCCCGAAGGCGCGCTTGAAAGCGCAAAAGCTTTCCATGATAGTGCGCGGCGTGAAGCGGCTGAGGCCTGGGCTCATGAAATCATCAAGAGTGCATCTTTGGAGAAAGAACTAGAATAATGAAAAATAGAGCAAACATTATTGGAGGTAGTCTACTTTTTTTGGCGGTGGCAATTATTATTTTCGCGAAGAAGGGGGACGATCCAGTGAAAGTGGATGCACTGAAGTCGCCGACTACTGTGGCAACGAGTTTCGATCATTCGGAATCGCCAAAATCTGTGCTTCGAGAATCTGAGGCATCCAAAAGTGCTGCGGTTGAAATTGCTTCGGAGTCTTCGCTTTCGAATAAACCCTCTAGTTACTATTGGGAAATGAAGCCCCGCCCTTACGACATTGCCTATCGGAGCGATAGTTTTGAGTGGACCGCGGTAGACGGTAAGTCTCCTGATGTGATGCGGCAGCTAGCGACTAATCCGTCAAATCTCAATCAGCTCGAAGATGAGAACGAATGGGTTAAAAAGCGCCAGTTGATCTATCTTCCAGAGGGGCGCCTAGTGAAGGCTGAGAATATATTTAATGGAGTGGATGAATCCTTTATGCTTCCAGGATTTGATGGTAAGGAGTTTGAGGTCGAAGTTGGCGCGGTAACAGTTTACGAGGACGAGGATGTTGAAGAATTCGAGGGAACCTTCCATTTTTGGTCTAAAGATAATCCGAATATTGAGGGTGACGCTTCCCTCGTTGGTGATGTATGGTCAATTGGATACAAAGATAAAGAAGCAACCGTTTATCAACAAATTATATCTCGTCGCAATGGTGAGCTAATTCTCACTCAATTTGATATCGAGCTGGAAAATCGAGCACTTCTAGATTCGGAAGGCATCACTAATATGAAAGCGCTGCCCCTTGATGACGTGGGTATTGAGAGCGATGATGCCATGGAATCTTCCCAATAAATTTCCCGATAAATAATATCGGAAAAACAAAACCCAAAAATGACACCCAAAAATTAAACCCTATGAAATTAAATAAAAGCACAACACTATTAACACTCTCCCTTGCAGCGCTCACTTCGCTCTCCTCCGTGGAAACGAGTGAGGCTCAAAGCGCTCAAATTGGAGTTATGTATACGGCAGCCGCGAGAGACCGCAATGGTGGCAATAAGCAAATTCGCGCTCGACTCAATCAACGAATCGCTATAACAAATCGCTCAAGTCGACGCTCAAAGACAAACTTTAGTCTTCGTCGGGTAGCGCTGCGTTTGATCAGCTACAAAGAGGGAGGTCTCACTCTCTTGGGTAACTTGAATGATCTAACTGGCGGAGGGAATAGTGATAACGAGAAAATTCCACGCAATGAGGCAGTGAAATTAGAAACACAAAGGAAGGCTGATCTGGTGATGCTAATCACAACGGAAACAGGTGGAGGCGGTACTTCTGGTGCTGTAGGCTGGGCACCTCAGCCAGGATTTTACTCAGCAATCAACGCCAACCAACTTCTAAACCAGGCGATTCCGCATGAGTTAGGTCATAATTACAATGCAGAGCATGAGAAGGGTCATACTGTTTCCACGTCAAGCGGTTCGTTCGTGACGCTCATGTGGCCTTCTTTGGCATCTAATTGGATACAAAACTATTCAAACCCAAATGTGCGGTACAAGCGTACCCCCACTGGAACAGCTTCGTTGAACAATTCCACGGCAATACGTGCCCGAGCTGCGACGAACGCAAACCGCTTTTAAGATGCTTCGGATATAGTAAACTATACTCAATGGCGCTGATCTTCCTCTTCTGGGGAAGGTCAGCGTTTTCGTTTCCACACCTAACATCACGCTGCGCGATAAAAATAGACCACCTAATTTACTGAGTATCAGTAAAATTTTCAGGAAAAGCGGCGCATACTCAATCATAACTACCCCAACTTAAGGCTTTTGTGGGCTGTGAATTGAGCAAGTTATTTTAGAGCGACTCCTAAACTTACTACGGCACCGAACAGTCCACTAAACCATTCTCGCTACTGAAAATTTTTCCGGAACCAGGAATGAAAGCTGCTCCCATAGTAGCCCAGAATTTTTTCCAAAACTGCAAGTGTAAGTGAGGGGCAGCAATGGAGGATGTGTTGGAAACCTACGGGTCTGGCAATCGATCCAGCCCGCCCGCTCATCTAGCCTCGACGAATTTCAGTAAGCCGCTCGTCTCGGAAGCTGCAGCACCTCTACCCGCACGACCGGCGACTGAAGAGAGCAACCGCAGTGAGGCCGAGAAAAAGAATCCGAAATATATAAGAGAAGGAAGCCCGAGCGCTTTTATGATCACCGCTCCCCACCTCGGGCTGCAGCAGGTCTTTGTAGGGGATAAAGGGAAGCGCACGCCAAGGCATTCGAACCGGAAAAGGCGAGGCGATTAGCAGTGAAGATCGAATGGCACTACACGCCCAAACACGATAGCTGGCTAAACATAGCAGAATGCAAAATATCGATATTAGCAAAAGCGGCGCTGGGAGGGAGAATCCCCAGCCTCGAAAAATTCAAGATAGCAGTGGCAAGCGATAGCAAGCACGGCAACCTAGATCCGCGTCCGGTGAAGTGGCTGTTTAGAACAGAAGATGCTCGAAAGAGACTCGCTCATTTATACCCGACGCTATAGCGCGGTCAGACCACTAGCGCGATCGATATAAAATCACCTTCGCCATCACGGCGCTTCTTCCCCCTTTCCCAAATACACCATGAGCCTTTTCCAGAAAGACATCCCCGCCCCTGAAGACGTTGCTGCTGTGCCAGCTACTGCCGAAACAACTGCCTCCGGACTCGCATCGCGCGTGCTTACCGCAGGCACTGGCACCGAGCACCCCGCCGCTGCGGATACTGTGAACGTGCACTACTCGGGCTGGATGCTGGACGGCAAGATGTTTGATTCCTCGGTCTCTCGTGGCGAGCCAATCAGCTTCCCGCTCAATGGTGTGATTCCTGGTTGGACCGAAGGGGTGCAGCTCATGGTGGAGGGCGAGAAGCGCCGCTTCTGGATCCCCGCCGACCTCGCCTACGGCGAAAACCCCGGTGGTGGCCGCCCGGGTGGTATGCTCGTGTTCGACGTCGAGCTCCTCGATATCAAGAAAGCTCCCGAGCCTCCGAAGACTCCGGAAGACGTCGCCGCTGTGCCGGAGAGCGCGGAGAAGACCGCCTCGGGACTCGCCTCGCGCGTGCTCGCCAAGGGTACCGGCACGAAACATCCAGCGGCTTCGGATGTGGTAAACGTCCACTACTCCGGATGGATGCTGGATGGCTCGCTCTTCGATAGCTCCGTCGCGCGCGGCGAGCCGATCAGTTTCCCGCTCAATCAAGTCATCTCAGGCTGGACCGAAGGGGTGCAGCTCATGGTAGAGGGAGAGAAGCGCCGCTTCTGGATCCCCGCCGACCTCGCCTACGGCGAAAACCCTGGCGGCGGCCGTCCGGGCGGTATGCTCGTATTCGACGTCGAGCTCCTCGAGATCGAGTAGCCCGATCTCAAAGAGAGATTCAGAAAACTAGGACGAAGGAAGATCCATACTGAGGTACGTTCGCAGATATTGGATATTCCTCGTCCTCGTTGTGGTTTGCCTCACCGGATTCTTCACGACAGGAGATGAGGTTCATAAAATGATGGCTTCGTAATCAACATGCCATTTTCCGAGCGCGAAGCTGCTAGGCGAGCTTTTGTGCGGCGGCTTCGATTTCTTCAAGGGTTCCGCATCGGATGACTTCGGTGCCTTTGCGGATGCGATTCATGAGGCCGGCGAGGACGCCGCCGGGGCCGAGTTCGAGGAAGGTGGTGTGGCCTTCTTCTAGGAGGCGCTCGATGGATTCTACCCAGCGGACGGAGCCGGTGACTTGTTGGGCGAGGGCGTTTTTAATGGCGGCTTCGCCTTGCTCGACGGTGGCGCTGTAATTTGCGACGACGGGGAGGGATGGGGTGGCGAAGGAGGCTTGCGCAAGCACGCTGAGGAGCTTTTCCTGGGCGGGTGCCATGAGGGAGGAGTGGTAGGCGCCGGCGACGGGGAGCTTTTTGGCCATGCGGCAGCCGGCGGCTTTGGCTCCGGCGACGACTTTATCGATTCCTTCGACGCTGCCAGAGAGGACGATTTGGCCGGGGGAATTGAGGTTTGCGACGTCGACGCCGGATTCTTTGGCGAGTCCCCTCACCTGTTCTTCGGTGCCGCCGATTACGGCTGCCATGGTGCCGGGGTTTGCCTGGCAGGCTTCTTCCATGAATTTTCCGCGCTGGTGGACGATTTTTAGGCCGTCGGCAAATCCGAAGGTGCCGGCGGCGGCGTGGGCGGTGAATTCACCGAGGGAGAGCCCGGCGGCGGCGACTGGGGTGAGGTCCGGGATTTTTTCCTGGAGCACTTTGAGGCACATGAGGCCGTGGATATAGAGTGCGGGCTGGCAGCGTGAGGTGCGGGTGAGCTGGTCTTCGGGGCCGTTGGCCATGACGTCTGCTGGGGAGAAGTCGAGAATTCCGGCGGCGTCATCGAGCAGGCTGGCTGCGGCTGGTGATGCGGCTTTGAGATCTGAGCCCATGCCTACTTTTTGGGCACCTTGACCGGAGAAGAGGAGGACGACGCGTTTGCTCATGATGAATTTTATTGAAAAAAGAATGATCGATTGTGGGAGATCGCACGTTCTATTGCGACCGGCCCCTGTGTAATTACGGGGTTTGTCCTTTTAGCAGCAGGGCAGTTTACCGTCCAGGTCAACATTTCACACATGTGAAAGATCAGGTTGCGCCTGCCGCTTGCAAAAGCGAGCAATTTGCTGCCCATTTCCATCCCCCGCTCCAAGTGCGGGTTCCTCTATCCCCTGATTTTTATAGATGTCCTCTCCCGAATCCCCGGTCCGCGAACGCCCAGGCTTTTTCGCTAGCGCAAAAGCTGTGTTTCTGAACCTCTTCGACGCTGACTACGTGATCCCTGGTCGCGAAAAGTATTTCAAGCCCGATACCGAGCTGATTGATCCTGTCCGTCTCATTCCGTATATTTTCCTCCATTCGGGCTGCTTGCTTGTGATATGGGCTGGCTTTAGCTGGACGGCTCTGGCGGTGGCGGCGTTTCTTTACTTTGTGCGGATGTTTGCCATCACGGGGTTTTACCACCGGTATTTCTCTCACAAGTCGTTTAAGACTTCGCGGTGGTTTCAGTTTGTGATGGCAGTGTGGGGCAATACCTCGATGCAGCGTGGCCCGCTCTGGTGGGCGAGCACGCACCGCCACCACCACAAGCACTCCGATCACGAGGGGGATAAGCATTCGGTGCGGATGCATGGGTTCCTCTGGGCACACATTGGCTGGATGACGTGCTCGAAAAATTTCCCTACGGATTATTCGAAGATCAAAGATCTCACGAAGTATCCTGAGCTTCGCTTCCTCAATAAATACGATTTCATCGTGCCTCTTTCACTCGGTGCGCTTCTTTGGGGCACTGGTGCGCTTCTGGAGCGCTTTGCTCCAGGGCTTGGGACGAATGGCTTCCAGATTTTCGTGTGGGGCTTCTTTATCTCGACGGTGATCCTTCTCCACGGCACGCTTTTCATCAACAGCATGGCTCACGCCTTCGGCAAACGCCGGTTTAAGACGACGGATGATTCTCGTAATTCGCTCATCCTGGCTCTCATCACGCTGGGAGAAGGCTGGCATAATAATCACCACCGCTACCATGGCTCGACGCGCCAGGGATTTTACTGGTGGGAGATCGATATCACGTATTACGGGCTGAAGCTTTTCTCGAAGCTTGGCTTGATCCGTGATTTGCGCCCGGTGCCGGAGCATATTTACGAAGAGGCGCGCAATGGTGGCGTCCAAGAGGTGAAGAAGGCTGCTTAATTTTTTCTCCTCTTCTTTTTCCTTGGAACGCCTCGCCATCATCGGGACGGGCGTTGCCGGGCTCGGCTGCGCCCATTTCCTTCAGCACCGCTTTGATGTGACGCTCTTTGAGCGGAACAGCTATGTCGGTGGGCACACGAATACCGTGGATGCGAGGGCTTCGGACGGGTCGCCGGTGCCGATTGATACTGGGTTTATGGTCTTTAATAAGATCACGTATCCACATCTGACGCGTCTTTTCGGTGAGCTTGGCGTGGAGATCATGCCGACGGATATGTCGTTTGCGGTGCGCGACATTGCTTCTGGCACTGAGTGGAATGGATCGGGGATGAATGAGGTATTTGGGCAACGGCGTAATTTGCTGCGCCCGCGTTTTTGGAAAATGCTGACGCAAATCAGCCGGTTTAATTCGGAGGCTGCGGCGGCGCTAGAGGATCAGTCGACGGAGGCGATGACGCTCCGTGAGTTTGTGGATGCGCGGGGCTATGGTGATGATTTCTGGGATCTTTATTTGGTGCCGATGAGTGCTTCGGTCTGGTCTACGCCTCCGGAATTGATGGCGAAGTTTCCGGCACGGACTTTGATTCGCTTTTGGCATAATCACGGATTCCTGGGTCTCCATACTCAACACCCGTGGTGGACGGTGACGGGTGGCTCGCGGAATTACGTGAAGGCGCTTACCCGCCCATTTGCGGAAAGGATTCATACGGGCGATCCGGCGACTTCGGTGCGAAGAAAGGCGGATGGGAAAGCGGTGGTGACCACGGCGGGCGGCGAGCAGGAATTCGATCGTGTGATCTTCGCGACGCACGCGGATGAGGCTCTGGCTCTACTGAATGATCCGACGTCTGAGGAGGTGCGTTTACTTTCGCCATTTTCGTATCAGGCGAATCGCGCGGTGCTCCATACGGATGATGCATTCATGCCGAAGACGAGACGCTGCTGGGCGAGCTGGAACTACCATATCGGTGGCAACGGAAAACCGACGATCCATTATTGGATGAACCGCCTTCAGAAGGTGAGTGAGGAGCGAAATTATTTCGTGTCGCTCAATATCGATGATGGGAGCGTGGCTGAGGAGGCTATCGTGAAGACGATTGATTACACCCACCCGCTTTTTGATCTTGCGGCTTCAGAGGCACAGAAGGAGCTCCCTGAACTCAATCGTGCAGGGACGACGTATTTCGCGGGAAGCTATTTCCGCTACGGTTTTCATGAAGATGCCTTTGGCTCGGCGGTGGATCTCGCGACTGAGATCCTGGGGGGAGATCCGTGGTAGCTCGCGCGATGAGCGGATTCGGATATCAGTAAACGAAGATACTCCAGCGGGGAGTGGGTCTATTGGTGAGCTCGAGCTGAGGGAAGTAGCGTGCGTCTTCACGCTTCACTGTGGGCGAGGCTAGGACGAAGGTGCTTTCTGGTGGGTAGCCGCCGGTGGTGAGATCGCCCTGGTAGAGGGAGACGGCGGTATTGATGCCGAGGGTGCTATTGCCATTTCCGAGTGCCCAGGGGTGATTGTAGAAGTAGGCGCGTGGGATGACTATGGTGATTCGGCGGGTGCCATTGCCACGTGTCTCGAGGGCGGCTCGGATATTTTTCTTATCCACGACGCGGTCGTAGCCGTTGCCGAAGGTGCCGGTGGGGCGCGCATCGGCGACGCCGAGACCGTCCTTGTGGCCAAGCTTGATGGTGACTGAGGGTGACATACCAAGGGTGCTGCGGGTGTCGTGCGGGCGAGCGTCGATTCGAATATCGACCCGCACGGAGGCTTCCGGAATTTCTGCGGTGAAGGGGGCGGGGACGAGTTCGGTATTCGTGATGTCGTAGGTGAGGTAGAGAGCGGCGGTATCGGCCTCGGCGCGGAAGAGCACGCCGGGGCTTTCGGGGTCGTCGAGAATCGCATCGGGGGTGCGGCCTGGGAGATAGCGGTCTACGGGATAGAGCGGGACGCGCTGGCCGAGGCCAAGATTGCGCACGATTTCGGCGGTGGCTTTGTGCGAGCCGAGGCTGCCGTTTTCGCCGAAGGCGAGAGTGAGCGGGATTTTCATGCGCCCACCGACAGGAAGTGCCGGGAAGCGAAGCGCGAGTGCTGCGGTGCCAATGTCCTGGCCGGTGAGATTGAATCGCCCTTTGACTCGCGCATCGAGTGCAGATGCCGAGTAGGGCACTGCAATCGTGGTGCCGGGAGAGACGGCGGTGAAGGTAATGTCGCTTTCGGCACTGAGGAAGTGCTCTGCGCCGCGCTCCCAGCCACCTGAAATCGGGCGAATGGACGCGTCGCAATCGACGTAAACCGCCGTTTTCCCGACAAGCAGACCAGTGATGACGGCGGAGCGTCCCGAAGCATCGGTGCTATCAAGATATTCGATGGCGGGGGCACCCTCGAATTCCGATCGGCGCTGAAGCGTGAAGCGAATTTCAGCGGAAGCTCCGGGAGCGAGATCGATGGCAATATCGGGCGCGGAAGCGGGATCGATATCGAGTGCGATAGTGGTGGAGAGTGGGCAGAAAACGGTTTTGAGCGGCTTGGCGGATGTATTGGTGAGTTTGCCGACGAAGGAGACCGCTGTTTCGCCGGAGGCGGAAACGCTACCAATGAGAGTGGCGGGCGCGGTGGGCTCGGTGCTCTCTCCGAGAAGACCTTTAGCGACAGCCTTCCCCATGGCGGCATGGCCTTCCCAATTCGGGTGGATGCGGTCGGGCGCGATTCCTGAGGGTTGATTCGGATGAACGAAGAGTGGCGCAAGCGTGCGTTCGATCGCCGCGAAGGCGACCTCAGGGGCACGCACTTCGGATGTTTTGAAGAGATCGGCAAGCATCTGAGCACCCGCAGGCACAAAGGTGACGCCTGCCTGAGCAGCAAGCTTGCGAAGAATAGCGGACTGCCCCCGCGCAGCACCAAGGCCAATCCGGGCGGTAGGATGCAGGGTCATCGGTGCCCCGACGAGGAGAACCTCAGCTCCACCGGCACGCGCGAGCCGGATCGATTCAGCACAGGCAGCTTCATAATCACGAAGAGGAAGGCGGCCAATGCCATCATTGATCCCAAAATTGAGGAGGACAAGGTCAGGAGAATTATCAAAAACGCCGGTGCTCAGCGGAAGAAGCCCGTAGAAGACATCGGCTCCATTTCGAGAGAAATTTTCGAGGGTGATTTCAGGCCCGAAGCTGTCCGATGATTTTTTAGGGAGCTGTTTGCTTGGATTCACTGCCCGCACCCCGCCGGTGTAAAAAAATTCACGCGTGAGAGCCTCCGCAAAAACGCCCGAGTAGGTGCGGAGCACGTTGTAAGTATCAGGCTCGTAGAGATAGCCGCGGGTCACACTATCGCCGATGAGAGCAATATGAAGCGGCAGGCGAGCGGCGGTGAGCGCACTCACTTTCGGGAGTCGCTCCGTCAGACGTGCCGCGATCACTTCCGGAGAAGGGCGTTTCGCGCCTTCGCGCAGGGCTATCTGGGCGGGAGTCGAGGAAGAAAACCCAAGCAGGGCGAGCGCTACAAGCTGGGGGGAAATCGAGCGGAATATCATCGTCAAAAGAATTCATCTATGGCAGCCCCCTCCAAGGTTTGCCACTGACAAAACAACCGCTATGCTCCGCAATGCCGCCAACCACGCCCCGGCTCCCGATCCTGAAAACCTACAAACTCTTCATCGGGGGGAGATTCCCGCGCACGGAGAGCGGGCGCACCCTGTCAGCCAACGCAGTGAAGTCCGGAACGCCCATCGCCCAGTATTGCCACGCCTCTCGCAAAGATCTTCGCGATGCAGTCTCTGCCGCCCGCGCCGCTTTCCCCAGCTGGTCGGAGAAGACGAGCGCCTACCTCCGCGCACAGATTCTCTACCGCTGCGCCGAGATGCTCGAAAGCCGCGCCGCCTCTATTGCCTCCGAGCTGGCGCTAAACGCCGGAATCCCCGAAAAAGCCGCCCTGGCTGAAGTCCATGAAGCCTGCGATCGCCTGGTTCACTTTGCTGGCTGGTGCGATAAATTCACCCAAGTCTTCAGCTCGGTAAATCCCGTCGCTTCGCCCCATTTCAGTTTTTCCAGCCCTGAGCCCACAGGAGTTGTCGGTGTGCTTTGCCCCGATACCCCCGGCCTCCTCCCCCTTGTAAGCCTCATGGCCGAGACCGTCCTCTCGGGAAATACCGTAGTTCTCCTCGCCTCGGAGACCACCCCCCTCCCCGCCCTCGCCCTTGCCGAAGTCGTCGCCACATCCGATGTGCCAGGAGGCGTCATCAATATCCTCACCGGAAACCGCGCAGAACTCGCCCCCACCTTCGCAACGCACATGGATATCAACGCCCTGGTAGACGCCTCCGCCGATCCCAGCGTCGCAAAAACTCTCCAAGCTGGCCGCGCAGAGAATCTCAAGCGCGTCACCACTCGCGCTCTCGCCGAAAAAGACTGGTTCTCCGATGCCGCCCGCGATCCCTTCGCCATCGCCGACACCACGGAATTGAAAACCGCCTGGCACCCGGCGGGGGTATAAATAGCAATGTCACGCCAGCCCCCCGTAGCATTTTCTGCGACCGACACCATCGAGCGCAAGCGCGATGGGCACGAACTCACCGAGCCTGAGATCCACGCCTTCATCAAAGGGTTCACCTCCGGCGACGTACCCGAATACCAGGCCGCCGCCTTCGCCATGGCCGTCTACTTCAAAGGCATGACCCCAGAGGAAACCGCCACCCTCACTCGCGCAATGTGCGACAGCGGAACGCGTTTCGAGCACCCCACAGGCAGCCCCACCAAAGTCGACAAACACTCCACCGGCGGCATCGGCGACAAGACCTCTCCCATCCTCGCCCCCCTACTCGCCTGTCACCAAGTCTGGGTTCCCATGGTCTCCGGACGCGGCCTCGGCATCACCGGCGGCACCCTCGACAAGCTCGAATCCATCCCAGGCCTCTCCACCAATATCTCACTCACCGACGCCTACGCCCAACTCGCCGAATGCGCAGTCGTCATGATGGGACAAACCCCAGAAATCTGCCCTGCCGATCGCAAGCTCTACGCACTTCGCGACGTCACCGCCACCGTCCCGTCTCAGCCACTCATCGTCGCCAGCATCCTCTCGAAAAAGCTCGCCGAATCGCTCGACCAACTCGTCCTCGACGTCAAATTCGGCAGCGGAGCCTTCATGAAGACACGCGCCGAAGCCGAGCAGCTCGCCGAAGCCCTCACCACCACCGCCAGCGCCGCAGGCCTCCCCACAAAAGCCATCCTCTCCCCCATGCAAGAGCCGCTCGGCCACGCCGTAGGCAACGCTCTCGAAATAATCGAAGTCATCGAGACCCTAAAGGGAAACGGCCCCACCGATCTCATCAATCTCACCCTCGATCTTGCCGCAGCCCTCGGCATCGACCGCGCTGCCGCGCAAACCACCCTCTCCGACGGCACCGCCCTCACCCGTTTCGAAAAAATGGTACACATGCAAGGCGGCAGCATCGAAGCCTTCACCAGCCGCGCCCCAGCCCCCGTCATCCGTGAAATCCCAGCTCCCACATCAGGCACACTCACCGCCCTAGATGCCGAGACCATCGGACGAGCCGCCGTCGCCCTAGGCGCAGGACGCCAAAAATCAGACGACCAAATAAATATGGCAGTCGGCTTCGATCAGATTGCAAAAGTAGGCACCTCCCCCACCCTCCTCGCCCGCGTCCATGCAACCTCCGAAGCCGCCGCCAACTCCGCCGCACAAAAACTTCTCGCAGCAGCCATAATCCAATAATCTTATGAAATGGTTTTCAATGACAGCGGTCTACTACTGGAAATCCAGCCCACCAAAACAACGCCGCTACGAACGACGTGTCACACTTTGCAGCGCCAAAAATGCAAAAAAAGCCGAAGCCAAACTGCTAAAAGAAGCAAAGTCGTATACGAAAGCATTAGATGGAGTCGTGTTTCTCGATGCCTATTTCAGTGGAAAGCTCGGCGACCCACCCGGTAAGACCCCTGTCGAAATCGATTATGAGCTTACCCTTGCCGTCGATCCTAAATCTGGAAAAGCACTCAAACCAAAGCAATTTCTTTGCGAGCACTGGGCATACGACCGCGTCAAAAACTGTGAAGATTTTGGATTCAAACACGCCTGGTACAACAAAGATGACGTAAACAGCGGATGTCACAACTGCCGCATAATCCGCAAGGGGCAGCTCTGGAAAAACACGTAGATACTTTCTGCACTCCTCCCCAAAAAAACACCGAGCGCAAAGCAAGCCTCTTGAAGGTATCCATCCACCCTTCAAAAGCCCCATCACCCGGCCTTAAATCTTCCCCCTTAAATCTCCCAAATGTTCTCCCCAATTTCAGAAATCATCGCCGACATCGCAGCCGGCCGCCCAGTCGTCGTCACCGACGATGCCGACCGTGAAAATGAAGGCGACCTCGTCTGCGCCGCTGAAAAAGTGACGCCCGAGATCATCAATTTTTTCGCCGCCGCCAAAGGCATGATCTGCGTCCCAATGACTGAAGATCGCGCCCGCACCCTCGGCCTCGATCCCATGGTACAGCAAAACCGCGAAGCCATGCGCACCAATTTCACCGTCACCGTCGATGCCGCCGCAGGCATCACCACCGGAATTAGTGCCGCCGACCGCGCCCACACCATCAAGCTCCTCGCAGACCCCGAAAGCACCCCCGCCAATTTCGTCCACCCCGGCCACATCAATCCCCTCGTCGCCCGCGCCGGCGGAGTGCTCCGCCGCGCTGGGCACACCGAAGCAGCCGTCGATCTCGCTCGGCTTGCCGGTCTCTCAGAAGTCGGCGTCATCTGTGAAATCCTCAATGAAGACGGAACCATGGCACGCGCCGATGACCTCCACACCTTCTGTAAGGAAAACGGCCTCAAGATGACCTCCATCGAAGCCCTCATCGATTACCGCCGCAAAAAAGAACAACTCGTAAAACGGGATCAAGTCATCAAACTCCCCACCGATTTCGGCGAATTCGACCTCTACCTCTACACCTCCACCATTTCCGACGAGCACCACCTCGCCCTAGTCTGCGGAGAGATCCACCCAGACGAACCCGTCCTCGTTCGCGTCCACAGCGAATGCCTCACCGGAGACGTATTCACCAGCCGACGCTGCGACTGCGGCAGCCAGCTCCACAACGCAATGGAACGCATCCAACAAGAAGGCTCCGGCGTGCTCCTCTACATGCGCCAGGAAGGCCGCGGCATCGGCCTCCCTGCAAAAATCCACGCCTACAAATTACAAGAACAAGGCTACGACACCGTCGAAGCCAATGAAAAACTCGGCTACGGCATGGATCTTCGCGATTACGGCATGGGAGCTCAAATCCTCCACGACCTCGGAGTCCGCGACATCCGCCTCATGACCAACAACCCCAAAAAAGTCGTCGGCCTCCAAGGGCATAACCTACAAATCATCGAGCAAGTCCCCATCAAAATCGAGGCCAATGCAGACAACGCAAAATACCTCGATACCAAGCGAGATAAAATGGATCACATTCTTTAGAAGCCTAAAAGAAAGTCACCGCGCGCTCCAGCATCCGATCCCCATCAAAGACAAACGTCCCCGAGAATTTCTGCCCCGCAAGCATCTCATTCAGCCAGCACGCATCATCCGCCCACATCTCCTCAAACGGAATCTCATTCACCGAAGTCCACATCGGAATCGCCTCGTCCGTCTCCGTCGGAGTCCCCTCATAGCCTTCGGCTAAAAACACCGTCACGTGCATATGCATGCCATCTACGAATGCGAAAGACAGAGTCCCCATCTCCACAGGTTCCAGTGCAGTCACGTGAAGTTCTTCCTGCGTCTCCCGCACCGCGCACTCAAGAGCCGTTTCTCCGGGATCAAGCTTTCCTCCTGGCCCATTGATCTTGCCCGCGCCAATCCCCCGCTTTTTGCGGATCAAAAGAATGCGATCCCGATCGCGGATAAACATTAGGGTCGCGCGCACGTTAGGCTCCCACGTCTGCCAGTTTACTGTCATCTACTTGCGCCCATCGGCCACACTCACCGAAGGAGCAAGCTCCGTCTTGCCTCGCTTGCGGAAACCTCCGTCACAGCCATGATCCCCACTCCACGATGCCTGACTTAAATTCTCTCGAACGCAAATTTGGACGATTCGCGATCCCCTACCTCATCCCCGCGATTGCCCTACTCCAGCTCCTCAACTTCTTCCTCCTCGATGCGAACCCAAATTTCATCGGGTTTTTAGCCTTTTCCCCTGCCGCCATCTTCAAAGGAGAAGTCTGGCGACTCCTCACTTGGATCACCGTACCCGATACAAGTAACATCCTCTGGATTATCATCGGCACGCTATTCACAATCTGGATCGGCAAAACCCTCGAAGAAGAATGGGGTGCATTCAAAGTCACGGCATTCGTCGCTATCACCATTCTCGCAGTCGCTATTTCAGGAATTATTGTCAAATTCCTCATCCCAGGATTGGCAATCATCCCACTGCCAACACTCAGTATTTACTTTGGCGGCGCACTTATTGCGACATTCGCATTTCTCTTCCCCGATAAAGAGATCCTTCTGTTTTTTGTGATTCCTGTAAAATTAAAATGGATTGGTTTCTTAGCAGGAGGATGGGCCATTTATGAAATAGTCGACATCCCGGTACTCGCCCCCTACGTGATCGCCTGCTGGGCTGGCTTCCTTGCTTTTGTCGCGCCCGAGGCAATCAGAAATATTAAACAAGGACGCAAAACGGCATCCCGAAGAGCGAAGTTCACAGCAGCCACTTCGTCTGGTGAAGAAGCCTTCCACACCTGCACCACCTGCTCCATCACCGACATCTCCGCTCCAGAAACTGAATTTAGAATCGCTGCCAACGGCGAAGAATACTGCGTCACCTGTCTCGAGAAAAACACCGCTAGCTAATGTCTCTCCGGCTAGAAATGCTCCAAGTAGCGAGGCTTTCCCAAGTCCCTCTCGGCGACTCCGCCTGCACAAAAATCGCAGAATTCATCGCCGCGCAGCAGCACACTGACGGTGGTTTCCAAGGCCGCGGAGAAGCCTCAGACCTCTACTACACCTCCTTCGGAGCCGATGCCCTCACCGCCCTTCAACTCCCGCTTCCGGAAATGCTCAGACCCTTCGTCGAGCGCCAGCAAGAATCCTTCGCAAAGCTAGACTTCGTCCACCTCTGTTGCCTCGCCCGGCTCACCTCACTCTACCCCGATCTCACGCTTCCTCCGGGCTTCCACCCACACCTGGAAGCCACCTACCGCAGCGCTGATGGAGGCTACGCTCAGCGAGCCAAAGCCAAAACCGGCACCGCCTACGCCGCCCTTCTCGCCCACGGCACCTACTCCGATCACCGCCTCACCCTTCCCTCACCGGAAAAACTCCTCACCGCCATCCACGCCCTCCGGTGTCCCGACGGCGGCTACGCCAACGACCTCGATCTCCCCATCGGCGGCTCCCCGCCCACCGCTGCCGCCGTCACTCTTCTCCGCCACCTCGGCCAGCCAATTCCTCACGGAATCCCAGAATTCTTCCTCACCTGCTTTCACCCCGAAAGTGGCGGCTTCAAAGCCTTCCCCCAGGCACCCATGCCCGACCTATTGAGCACCGCGGTCACCCTCCACGCCCTCGATGCACTCCAATTCCCCTACCCAAAACTCGTCGAACCCATCCTCGATTTCGTAGATACCCTTTGGCTCCCACGCGGTGCATTTATCGGCAGCTGGGCCGATGCCAGCCCAGATCTAGAATACACCTATTACGGCCTGCTCGCCCTCGGGCATTTGTCGCTATGACCCAAAGTTGAAAAATAGATGGTGGTTCTTACATCCAATCAGCGTGCCGCACGCAATGTCCACCTCCTCATAAACTCAAACCCGTGCTTCCCCCTCCTCACCACCAGACCCTAAAAAAAGCGACCGACCACCTCCTCTCGCTCCGCACGAAAGACGGCCTCTGGGAAGGCGAACTCTCCAGCAGCGCGCTTGCCACGGCCACCGCACTCATCGCCCTCCACACCGTCGATTCCGAAGCACACTTCTCGAAGATAGCCAAAGCCCGCACCTGGCTCGAAGCCTCGCAAAACTCCGACGGCGGCTGGGGAGACACCACCCTCTCCCTATCAAATATCTCCACCACGCTCCTCGTCGCCTCTGCACTCACCCTCATAGGACACTGCCCAAAAAACGCCTGGACCTACATCGAATCCCAATGCGGCGGACGAAGCCCAGATAAAATTGCGCGCACCGTAGCGGACCGCTACGGCAAAGACCGCACCTTCTCCGTCCCCATACTCATGGCATGTGCCATCGGCGGCATCCTCGGCCCACCCGAATCCGCCTGGCACCGAGTCCTCCCTCTCCCCTTCGAACTCGCCGCATTCCCACGGCAATGGTTTGCCGCACTCCAGCTCCCCGTAGTGAGCTATGCACTTCCCGCGCTCATCGCAATCGGCTATGCCCGCCATGTAAAAGCCCCCACCAAAGGCACCCCCTGGCGCACCGCCGCATGGCGGAAAACCTCCACCCTCCTCGCAACGCTCCAGCCCGAATCCGGCGGTTTTCTTGAAGCCACACCACTCACCGCCTTCGTCACCATGGCACTGGCTTCCGCCGGTGAGCACGATCACCCCGTCACCCCCCGCGCGATAAAATTCCTCCATGAATCCCAGCGTGCCGACGGCTCCTGGCCAATCGACACCAATCTCGCCACCTGGGTATCTACCCTTTCCATCAAAGCACTCGGCCCACTTCTTCCCGAAGCAGACCGCCCCCCTGCGCTCACCTCCCTCAAAAACGGCCAATACCAAAAGACCCATCCATTCACCCTCGCAGCCCCCGGAGGCTGGGCCTGGACGCCCCTCTCTGGCGGCGTCCCCGACGCCGATGATACCCCCGGAGCACTCATCGCCCTCCACCAGCTCGACCCCACCGCCACCAACGAAGCCACCGCCGGAATCCGCTTTCTCCTCGGCCTCCAAAACCGCGACGGCGGCATTCCCACATTTTGTCGCGGCTGGGGCACCCTACCCTTCGATCGATCCAGCCCAGATCTCACCGCCCACACCTTACGCGCCCTACACCTCTGGCTCCCCTCACTCGATACCACCACAGCATCCGAAGCTCGCGCCGCCATGCGCCACGGCCTCACCTTCTTAAAAAACACCCAACAACCCAACGGCTCCTGGCTCCCCCTTTGGTTTGGCAACCAATACGCCCCCGAAGATATCAATCCCACCTACGGCACCTCCCAAGTACTGCTCGCCCTCACATCAATCGACCACTTCCTCACAGAAGAAACCCTCTCCGCCACCCAGTGGCTCACCTCCACGCAAAACGCCGATGGCGGCTGGGGCGGCGCACCCGACACCCCCTCTTCTATCGAAGAAACCGCCCTCGCCGCCGAATCCCTCACCCACACACCAAACCCGCCACACGAGCAACTCCTCCGCGCCGCCACATTCCTCACCACCACCACCTCTGGCGGAACCCATTTCCCAGCCACACCAATCGGATTCTACTTCGCGAAACTCTGGTATCACGAAAAGATCTACCCCATCGCCTGGACCGTGACCGCCCTCCGCAAAATCAGAGATCTTAAATCTTAAATCCTTCCCCCAATGAAGCACCGCATCCTCGCCTTTGGAAAACCCGCCCTCGGCTACGCCAAAGAAGGCATCGCCCTCTACGAAAAGCGCCTAAAACCTTACGCACCCACCAAAATCGAATACCTGCGCGACTGCCCCGAGCCCAAGCGCACCATCCGCCACCTCGAAGCCTCCAAAGGCACCCTCCGTATCGTCCTTGATGAACGCGGTGAATCCCCCACCTCCGCGCAATTCGCCAAGCGGCTCGAAAAGTGGCAGCTCAATGCCCACCGCGAAATCACCTACCTCATCGGTGCCGCAGATGGCCACACCGACGCCCTCCGCGTCGAAGCCGATATGATCTGGGCACTCTCGCCCCTTACCCTCCAGCACGAACTCGCCCTCGTCGTCCTCCTCGAGCAGCTCTACCGCGCCCACACGATCCTGCGAGGCGAGCCATATCACCGGTAACTTTACTTTATAGCCGCCAATACTTTGGCCGCATCAAACGCAAGCATCGCTGGAAAATCGAGCCTCAATCCCGGAAAAATCGAACTTTCAGCAACCCCATTAGAATCAGGCTCAATTTCAACATACTGATCATCCTCTAGCCGCCACCATTGGATCACTCCATCATCCACGAGCCACAGCAGGTATTCACCCACACCACCACGCCGACACGCATCCATTTTGTCACCAGCATCAATCGAGACCGAACTACGCGCCACCTCAGCCACTAATTCCACCGATCCTCGAACATACCCTTTATCCGTAACCATCGATTTCCCGCCCGCTTCCGGAAGCCGTTGCAATTGCGAATCCGGTTGAATCACATCGTCGGAACTAAGAATAAGCGTCGTGTTTGGGTAGACTGCTAGATCCGGATGTTTGGACGCATAACAATAAAGAAGACCTAAAATTGTCCCATCGGGCTTGCCATGCATGGTGCTTACTGGTGATGCCATAAAAACTGTCGATCCCACCAGCTCCGCCTTCTTCACATCCGGCATCGCCTCAAATCGCCGGAGAAACTCACTCGCATAAAGCCGGTCGCCATTCTCCAACGATACTCGCTGGAGTGCCTCTGGAGCCGGGGCGGTGAAAGTCACGCTCATGGCATAGTGTGCCACCACATATCACCACCGGCAAGCCCATCCTATCCAACGGGCATGGAAGGTGCTTACATGCTCTCAATGAGCGATTCCCACGAAGTTCCCGGCCTGGTAAAGCTTGATGGCTGGCTAGAGCCTTACACTGAAGCAATTCGCGAACGCACCGCCCGCTTCGAAGCCAAGAAAGATAAGCTCGGCTCGCTCACCGAATTCGCCAGCGCCCACCACCATCTCGGAATTCACTACCACCAAGAATCCGATACCTGGACCTATCGCGAATGGGCACCTCGCGCCCACTCGCTCGCCCTCACCGGCGAATTCAACAACTGGTCCCGCGACTCCCATCTCCTCCGCCGCTCCCAAGAAAACCACGACATCTGGGAAATCACCCTGCCGGGCGAAACACTCCACCACGAAGCGCTCGTCAAAGTCCACATCATCGGCGAAAACGGCGCGCTCGATCGCATCCCCGCCATGATTCGGCGCACCGTCCAGGACGAAGAATCAAAAGAATTCACCGGCCAAATCTGGGCACCACCCGAGCCTCACATCTGGGAGCACACCTTCAATCCCAAGCCCCTCGGAGCCCCCCGAATCTATGAAGCGCACATCGGAATGGGCACCGAAGAACACAAAGTCGGTAGTTACCGCGAATTCGCGGAAACCGTTCTCCCCAGAATCGCCAAGCTTGGCTACAATGTGCTCCAACTCATGGCCATCGCCGAGCACCCTTATTACGGCTCCTTCGGCTACCATGTCGCCAATTACTTCGCCCCCACCTCCCGCTGTGGAACTCCCGAAGACCTCAAATACCTTATCGATACCGCACACGGCTACGGCATCGCCGTCCTCATGGACATCGTGCATTCGCACGCCGTAAAAAACGTCGCCGAAGGACTCGCCTCCCTCGATGGACAAGAAGGCCTCTACTTCCACACCGGCGAACGCGCCGAGCACCCACAGTGGGATTCCTGGCTCTTCAATTACGGCACCACCGAAGTAATCCAGTTCCTTCTCTCAAACCTCACCTATTGGATCCAAGAATTCCGCTTCGATGGCTTCCGCTTCGATGGCGTCACCTCGATGCTCTATCATCACCACGGCGAAATCACCTTCGATCACTACGATAAATATTTCCTCAAAGACGTCGAGTGGGACGCCATCACCTATCTTCAACTCGCCAACGAACTCATCCACGAATTAAAACCCGGCGCACTCAGCATCGCCGAAGATATGAGCGGTATGCCCGGCCTCTGCCGCCCCCTCCGCGAAGGTGGCCTCGGATTCGATTACCGCCTCGCCATGGGAATCCCAGATTACTGGATCAAACTCCTCAAGCACCAATCCGACGAGCAATGGGACATCACAGCGCTCACCCGCACCCTCATGGATCGCCGCCAAGGGGAAAAAACCATCGCCTACGCGGAAAGCCACGACCAAGCACTCGTAGGGGATAAGTCCCTCGCCTTCTGGCTCATGGACAAGGAGATGTACACCCACATGAAAAAATCGGATGAAAGCCCGATCATCGACCGCGGCATCGCCCTCCACAAAATCATCCGCATCCTCACTATGGTACTCGGCGGAGAAGGCTATCTCGCCTTCATGGGCAACGAATTCGGCCACCCAGAATGGGTCGATTTCCCAAGAGAAGGAAACAACTGGAGCTACCAATACTGCCGCCGCCAATGGTCACTCACCGATAATCCTACCCTTCGCTACGGAGACCTAGAAAGATTCGACCAAGCAATGCTCCACCTCGCCGGAGAAACAGCCCTCCTCGCATCCGCTCCCGCGCAAATCCTAAACCTCGATACCGACAACAACTGCTTTCAATTCGAACGAGGTAATCTCATCTTCGCCGTAAACCTAAATCCCAGCGAATCCTTCACCGACTACGAATTCCCCATAGCAGGCAAAGGAACCTACCAGCTACTCCTTTCATCCGACTCAGAGGATTCCGGCGGCTTCGGAAGAGTAGACCCCAAAGTCACCCACGAAGCCAACGACGGAAAAATCAAAGTCTACCTCCCAAGCCGCACCATCCAAGTCTACCGATCAACCTCACTCAATCAAAGCTCTCACCAACCCGCACCTGTAAGTCCGACAGCGCATTCATGAAATACAGATAGGCATCATAGGGACTCGGATATGGGCTAAAGTGATCATGCACCGCACCATCCGGCCCACCTTTGGTGAACATATAATAATAGTGATCTGAAGTCTGCATCTTCGACCACTGGTGAAGAAGCTCTGGATTCTGATGCGATTTCACCGCCTTTTCGAGAGACAGTATCTTCGCCTTCGCCTCAGCTTGCATCGCGTTCGATTTCCACGCCGAGAGATCCTTCGTAGAATCCGCCCAGCTCGTCACTTCATGCGCATCGTATTCACCAGCGACTTTGAATTCCCCAATCGCTTCACTCGGCGTCGTCATTGCCACTCCTTCTTTCTTCAACGCAGCCGGTAGACCACGCCAAAAATCGAAAACTCCCTTATCACACCCGATGTGCTCGCCGATCGTTTCGTAATCAAGGAACACCCCCACGACATCACCACCAGCGTGAGCGATCCATTTCGCATAACGCTCCGGAGTAAGCGGATAATCTTCCCAAGAAGGATCCGCGAATCGAAAAGCGACATCATCCGAGAGCGGATTATTGCGCAGCATCGTTTTCATCGATTTCACATTCGGAGCCTGATAGAGCACATTTGGCGACCGCCCATTAAGAAGGTGAGGCACTCCCTCTCCAAGCATCCCCTCGAACCCAAGCTCCTCCACGAATGCCGCAATCTCATTAAAATAGATCAACTCCGTGTGTCGAAACACTTTGGGCTTCACCCCAAAAAGCCGATCAAGCGTCTCTTGCTGCTTCACCACCTGCCGAGCAAACTCCTCGCCACTCGCCCGAAAGCTGAGCGCATGATAATAAGTTTCACAAAGTAGCTCCACACTCCCGGTAGCGACCAGATCCTGGAAAGATGCCAGCACATCCGGCCGGTGATGCTCAAGTTGTTCCAGGAAAACGCCCGAGAGCGAATACGTGAGTTTAAAATCATCGCCGAGAGTATCCGCAAGCTCCATGAAAAGGCGGTTTGCCGGGATATAACAGCTATCCGAGACACGATGGAGAATATCCCGATTCAATTCATCATCCTCGTAAAACGGATCGCGCCCGATATCGAAAAATGTATAAGGCTTCAGCCGATTCGGCTGATGCGCTTGAAAGTAGAGAGCGAGTTCGGGCATACTGAAAGAAGAGCTAACCTAGACCAAGCTCCGATTTATAAAGAGCAACAACCCGCTCTGCGGCTTTATCCCAAGTGCAATTAATTTGATCTTCTTTCGAAGCCGCCACGGCATCCGCGTGCGCCTCCTCATCGGTAAGAAGCTCCGATATGTGCGCCGCCATCAACTCCACATCCCAATAATCCGCCATACGCGCATGAACGAGAACCTCAGCCACACCAGATTGCTTCGAAATCACTGCCGGGATGTTAAACTGCACAGCCTCAAGCGCAGAAAGCCCAAAGGGCTCAGAAACCGATGGCATACAATAAACGTCCGCCATCGAGAGCAAGCTATTCACCTTATCCCGATCTAAAAAACCGGTAAAATGCAAGCGGTCACCTACATCTCGGAAGGCACCATACTCGATAAGTTCCTTAAGCCGCTCTCCAGTCCCAGCGACCACGAACCGGACGTTGCGGTTTTTTTTCAACACTTGAGCCGCAATCTCCAAAAAGAAGCGAGGCCCCTTTTGCCCCGTCACACGGCCGAGGAAGAGCACCAGCTTTTCAGGAAACGGCTTCTTTTCCCGGAATGCTTTCACCTCTTCCGCACCGTTGTGCACCGCATGAATCTTCGCCGCGTGAATCCCATAATGTCCGCTACAAATCGTACCCGTATAATTACTTACGGGGATCACCAGATCAGCGGCCTCCATCGCGTTTTTTTCAATATCGTAAATCCAACCACGTGCATCAGGTCCGCCACGATCATAGCTCAGTGAGTGCACATGGAGAACGAGCGGTTTTCCCGTGCGCGCCTTGATCTCCATTCCCGCAAGAAACGTCATCCAATCGTGCGCATGAACCACATCAAAATCACGTCCTTCTGCTAGCGCTGCTACAGCACGCGCATAGGCCACCACCCTCGCATTCACATCTTCTCCATAGAGTGAGCCGGAATTCGAGAACATCGCAAGTCCAGTATCTTCCCTCCCCTCAATGGCGCGATGATGGGAGATGGTAGTTTCACCGAAGGTGGTAATTTCCTCGCGAGCTTTCAGCTCAGCCTCCACATACGGCTGAAGATCCGCATCGATCAGCTCGACCTCCGCAAAAGAACGAATCTCATCCGTCCTCTGCATCGCTGAAAAATCGCTTTCACTAAGGTGGTTCAGCCCAATCAAATTCACCTGCTCCACCACAAAAGTGGGATCCGTCTGCGGGAGGATGAACGTCAGATCGACATGCCCAGCCATCGCACGCCCCATCCCAAGACACGCGACGCCAAGTCCTCCGTTAATCAATGGTGGAAACTCCCAACCGAGCATTAATACCTTGGTCTGCATGATGTATATCGACCAGCAGAGCGCAATTCCCATGCCATTCCTCGCTGAATCGAGTTTTACGACTACCCCATATCGATGTTACTGCACAAATCTTCGTGTGCGGGGCATATAACGTGCTCAATTTACCGGAAATGGAAGAACCCAATTTCGACAAAGGAAATTACATCGAGACCGGCCAGCCCTCCGCCGCTGGCGAGTGCCGCCCTGGCAACATCGTTTCTGCGGTGATTGAAGATCACCGCGCACGCATCATCTGCGACTCACTCTGCGCCCTCGAAGTCACCTGCATCACCCCAGAGGTCGTGCGATTTCGCTTCGCCCCCAACGGACGTTTTCCCGATGACTTTTCCTACGCCACCATCCCAGCAAAAACTTCGAGTCCACAGCTCAAACTCCACGAAAACAAAGATACCGTCACCCTCGAAACAGGAAGCCTTTGGATCCACATCGGTCGCAAGCACCTCATGCTCACGATCGAAGATCTCCATGGAAACGTCCTCTCCCAAGACGAAAAGGGCTTCCACTGGGAGGACAACGACGAATTCGGCGGATACCTCCTCTACAACAGCCGCAAAGTTCAACCTCGCGAGCATTTCTACGGTCTCGGCGATATTCCCGGCCACCCAAACCTCCGCGGCCAGCGCCGCAGCCTCTGGGGCAGCGACGTCTACGGCTACGGAGCCCTCACCGACCCGCTCTACAAAAACATTCCCTTTTTCATCGGTCTTCACCAAAACCAAGCCTACGGAATTTTCTTCGACAATTCATTCCACACCAATTTTGATTTCGGGAAAGAACGCGCCGCCGTCGCCAGCTTCTGGAGCCAAGGCGGTGAAATGGACTTCACCTTCTTCAAAGGTCCCACCATTCCAGACGTCGTCTCCCGATTTGCCGATCTTACCGGAAAGCCCGAAATGCCCCCACTCTGGGCGCTCGCATTTCACCAATGTAAATGGTCCTACAAAAGCGAGACCGAGGTACTCGCCATTGCCGATGGATTCCGCGACCACCAAATCCCCTGCGACGCCATCTATCTAGATATCGATTACATGGAGGGCTTCCGCTGCTTCACCTGGAACAAAGACGAAGACGCCTACCCAAATCCCGCCCGCCTCACGGCGAAACTCTCGGAGCGTGGAATCAAGACTGTCGCCATCATCGATCCAGGCATTCGAATCGACCCAAAATACCACGTCTACCAATCCGGCATCGAGCGCGACGTCTTCTGCCGCCGCATGGACGGCGATCACTTCAAAGGCAGCGTCTGGCCCGGCCCCTGCCACTTTCCTGATTTCACAGATCCCAAAGCACGCGACTGGTGGGCAGACCTCTTCAAACCCCTCATCCAAGACGACGGCCTTGCCGGAATCTGGACCGATATGAACGAGCCGGCCGTTTTCAATGAGGCCAAAACCTTCCCCCTCGACGTCCGCCACAATTACGACGGCCACCCCTGCTCTCATCGCAAAGCGCACAACGTCTACGCCATGCAAATGGCGCGAGCCACGAAAGACGGACTCGAGCGCGCCGCTCCCGATAAGCGACCATTCGTCATCACCCGCTCTGCCTATGCCGGCACTCAGCGCTACAGCTCTGCATGGACTGGCGACATTCAATCCACTTGGGAGCACCTCAAGATTGGAAATATCCAATGCCAGCGGCTTTCACTTTCAGGCTACTCATTCGTCGGCACCGACATCGGTGGTTTCTCCGGAAAATCCGATGGCGAACTCTTCATCCGCTGGCTCCAAATGGGCGTCTTCCATCCCTTCTGCCGCGTCCACAGCTCGGGCGATGAAAATGAGCAAGAGCCCTGGTCATTCGGAGCCCCCTACACCGCCATTGCCAAAAAATTCATTGAGCTCCGCTACCGAATTCTCCCCTATATCTACACACTGTTCGAAGAGCACACCCGCTCTGGGGCACCGATGCTGCGCTCGCTTCCGTATCTTAACGACCAAGACCCCGAAGGCTACCACCGCGCCGAAGAATTTGGGCTTGGCGGCAGCCTCTTCACCTGCCCCATCAATAAACCCGGAGCCGATGGCCGCTGGGTCTATCTTCCTGAAGGGCTATGGTACAATTTCTGGACAAACGCCTCTATCCTCGGAGGCGATGAAGTCTGGGTAGATGCGCCACTAGATAGCACCCCACTCTTCGTAAAAGGCGGCACGATCCTACCACTTTCCCCCGTTCGTATGACGAGTAGCACCCCACTCACCCACATGGAACTCCATATCTATTGCCAAGAAAACAAGGCCGCTGGATCTCTCTACGAAGACGCTGGGGATGGCTTCGGAGACTCCGTAAGCAAGCAATTAGCCCTCACCGCCAAAGGCGAAACTGCCACGCTCACCCAAGAGCGCGATGGCTCATTCCACACTTCCTACTCATGCTATCACGTAACTTACCACGGACTTCCCTTCCATCCAACCTCAGTGAGTATCGATGGTGGAGAACCACTTCCCATCACAGATAAAACCGCCATCGAATTACCCGAAGAATTTAAAACCGCGCTATTTGCCTAATCATCATGGATCAGCATCTCGAAAAAGTCCGCGCACACGCCCAAGAAGCCCTCGTCGGAAAAAAAGAACGTTCGCGTGCGGATCTGATCAAACTCTATAAGCGATTTCTAAAAATCGAAGAGCACCGAATCAAGCTCCAACACCGAGCCGGAGCCTCCGGCTTAGAAATCTCAAAAAAGCGCTCAGATTTACTCGATGTCGTCCTGAAAAACCTCTTCACCGAAGCCCTCGTAGACGTGGATCTCGGATTAAACAACTCCCAGGTCACCCTCGTCGCTCATGGCGGATACGGCCGCGGATTACTCAATCCGGGCAGTGACATCGATCTCCTTTTCCTAACGAAAAAATCGGGCAGCGCCCTTGGTTCCCAAGTCACAGAAGTCGTCGAGCAAGTACTCTACATGCTCTGGGACGTCGGTTTTAAAGTCGGCCATGCCACCCGCTCCATCGGCGAATCCATCAAACAAGCCAACGCCGATCTCGTCACTAAAACCGCAATGATGGAATCCCGACTCATTACCGGTGAGCCCGAACTCTTCGAGAAATTTCAGAAACGCTTCCGAAGAGACTGTATCGATGGCCGTGAGGAAGAGTATATTGAAGACCGCAAGCTAGATACCCGCTCCCGCTACGCAAAACACGACAACACAGTCTTCCTCCAAGAGCCTCATGTGAAGAATGGTGTTGGTGGCCTTCGTGACTACCACAACAGCATTTGGATCAGCTACGTGAAGAAAAATGTCAGTAACCTTGCAGACCTAGTCAAACTCAAGATACTCACAGAAAACGCCCACCACGAACTTGAGCGCGCCCATGATTTCGTCCTCCGAGTGCGCAACGACCTCCACTACTCAGAAAAACGCGCCACCGACATCCTCACTCTAAGACTCCAAGGCGTTGTCTCAACGAACTTAGGCTACCCGCAGAAAAACATCCTCAAGCGCACCGAAGCGTTCATGAAGGATTACTACATGCACACACGGGCAATGAGCCAGCACATGACATCGCTCTTAGAGCGATTCCAGATTGAAATCTCCGCCGAACCTCCCTCCGCCGGCCGACGCATTGCTAACTTCATTACTAACTCCGGACGCCCTGAGATCGAGGAATTCGGTAACTTCAAATCCCGCGACGGCTATCTCTACTCAGTATCTGCCAAGATATTAGCCGATGATAGCGACAACCTCATTCGAAGCTTCCTCCACGTCGCTCAACGAGGGCTCCGCCTCAGCCCCCAGCTTCGCCAGCAAATCAAACGCCACTGGCATCTCATCGATCGCACATTCCGCTACCGGAAAAGCGTGCGCGAGACCTTCGAAGCCATCCTCATGCGAAAAGGAGATGTCGCCCGCGTCCTCAGGAGTATGCATCGTGCCGGATTCCTCGGGCGCTACCTGCCCGAATTTGGAGCGCTCGATTGCTTAGTACAGCACGAGTTCTTCCACCGCTACACCGCAGATGAACACACCCTCGCCTGCATCGATCAGCTCGATGCTCTCAGCGACTCAGATGATCCCGGCCAAGTGATTTACCAGGAAATCTTCCACAAGATGGAAGACCCATTCCCAATCTATCTATCACTCATTCTCCATGATACAGGGCGCGCCGAAAATGCCGCCACCCATGTCGATGCGAGCACCACTCTCGCAGCCAAAGTGTGTAATCGCCTCTGTGTCCGCCTCGATCGTAGGCGCCTCATCACCTTTCTCGTCGATCACCATCTCACCCTCTATCGCACCGCGACCACCAAAGATCTCGCCGATACCACCGTAATCTCGGAATTTGCCGGCATCGTCCGCAATCAGCATTACCTCGATATGCTGCTGCTTCACACCTACGCAGATTCCCGTGGCACCAATGTGGAAGGTTTCACCAGCTGGAAAGAATCGCTCATGCTCCAGCTCTATCACACCACTTCCCTATTTCTCCGCGACAAAGGAGCCTTCGATGCACGCCGGGACGCACCAGCCAAGCCCGTCCGCAAGGAGGCCATGAGCCTTCTCCCTCCCGATATCTCCCCTGCCGAACTGGAAACCCATTTCGAGGTAATGCCGCGCCGCTACTTCCTTTTCCGCAGCGCCGGCGCCGTCGTTCGCCACCTAAAAATAGTCGAAAAACACAAGACTCTAGCACCAAGACCCGCCCTCGGTTGGCAGGAACGCCCCACCAGCGGCACGACCGAGCTCACCGTCGCTGCGAAAGATCATCGCGGCTTTCTTGCCATGGTCACCGGTGCGCTCGCCGCCGCAAAAATAAATATCCTTGGAGCGGACCTCTTTGTCCGCTCCGATGGTATTGGACTCAATGTATTCCGTATCTGCACCCTCGGATTCTCGCCCGTCACTGATAAAAAAATCCAAGAAACCGTCGAGCAATTCATAGCGGAAGCCTGCGGAACGGAATTCGACTTCGCTCCCCTCATCCGAAAAATTTCCCCAGAAACACCCCAGCCAGATGCCTACGACGCCTCATTCCCATCTCGCGTCTACATCACAAACGACGCAAGCCCGGACTTCACCGTGATCGAGCTTCAAGCACTCGATCGCATCGGACTTCTCTACGACGTCTTTTGTGCCATCGGCAAGCTCGGCTACAACGTCGAGCTCGCCCGCATCAACACCGAAAAAGGCGCTGCGGTAGATAACATCTACATCAAAGACCAAAACGGCAGCAAAATCGTCAAAACAGCGGAACTCAACGCTCTCGCCGATGCACTGGAATCCTACGTCGGACTCTCAGCGTAATCTCCCGCGTGCTCACTCTCTTCCAACGCACTGTCCTTCGCTACGCCTGGCGGCATAAGGTCATTGCACTTTTCAATATTCTCAGCCTCGCCCTCGGCGTAGGTGTCTATCTTGCCGTCAGCCTCACCAATACCTCCGCGGACCGCGCCTTCCGCGCGGGGATCGACGTCGTCGCCGGCAAGAGCCACCTTGAAGTCCGAGCCCCTGCCACCGGCGTACCGGAAACCATCACCTTTGATCTAGCGCGCCATCCGCTCATCGAAGCCGCCACTCCCATCGTAGAAGGATACGCCACTCTTCCCGATCACCCGGGGCGCTATCTTCACATCCTTGGCGTCGATCTATTCAGCAATCTCCCCTTCGCCACTTACCAGTTTACCCCAGCGACAGAAGGTGGCGATTTCGACATCGCGAAATTTCTATCTTCACCCGCTACCATCTCCCTTCCAGATGACTACGCGACCGACCTCGGCGTCCGCCCTGGCGATAGCATCACCGCTCAGATCAACGGAAAAACCACCACTCTCACCATCGGCCCGCTCTTCGACTGGTCCGATTCCGCCGTATCAGGAGCCGCCGCGCGCAGCGCCGTGATGGACATTGGTTGGGCACAAGAGCTCTTCGGCACACCCGGCACAATCAAGTCCATCCAAGTTCTCCTTAAAGACCCCACACAACTATCCGCCTCCACCGAATCCCTTGCCACCACTCTCCCTTCCGGCGTCCGAATCGCGCCCCCCTCTCAGCGCAGCGAGCAAGTGCAAAAAATGCTTGAAGGCTTCCAGCTCAATCTTCTCGCCCTCAGTATGGTCGCCGTATTAGTCGGCGTCTTCCTCATCTACAGCACCGTTTCCGCATCCGTTGTTCGCCGCCGCAGTGAAATCGGCACCCTCCGAAGCACAGGAGCCAGCCGCAGACAAGTCGCCTGGCTCTTCCTCTCCGAAGCAGGCGCACTCGGTATCTTAGGTTCCTTGCTTGGAATCCCACTTGGTATCGCTCTTGCCACCGTCCTTGTCGGCCAGGTCGCAAAGACGATTTCCGTCCACTACGTCCTCGTCAGTATTTCATCACTCGCCATCCCGTGGACAAGTGTAGCCATTGCTGTCGGCTACGGAATTCTCGCCACCTTTGCCGGAGCTTGGTTCCCCGCTCGGGAAGCAGCTTACACCGATCCCGTCCGCGCCCTCCGCCCCGGTTCGCTTGCCGAGCGCACTCACCTCCGCCTCTTCCCTTTCGCCCTTGCCGGAATCGGAACTCTCATTCTCGCCGTCCTCGCAAGTCTCTGGGCACTCGGCTCTGGCCCACCTTGGTTTAGCTTCGTCAGCTGCCTCGCGCTCGTCATCGCCTTCAGTCTCCTCATTCCCGCCACCGCCACCGGGATCGCGGTCGTTTCGCGGAAGCTTCGCAAATTTGGGGGCGTCCTTCTTGCCATCGCCTCCGATAATTTCGGGCGTTCGCTCCATCGTAGCGCCGTCACCATCGCCGCTCTCATGGCCGCCGTTTCCATGGTCGTGGGCGTCTCGGTAATGATCGCCTCCTTCCGCGATACCGTAGCCGCCTGGGTCGGGCGCTCCATGATCGCCGATCTCTACATGGCACCCGCAGCCAATGACATTCTCGGTCTTGAAGCTCGCATCCCCAAAGAAATCCGCCCCTTCCTCCTCGCGCAACCCGGCGTCGCCTCAGTAGACACCTACCTCCAACTCCGCACCTCGATAAACAACAACGACTACACCCTAGCAATCCTCGGCGGAGCCGATCGCGGAAACCTCCAAGTCCTCCCCGGTGGTGATCGCTCCAAATTCTACACCCCTGGATACGCCCTCGTCAGCGAAGCCCTCGCCATCTCCGAAGACCTTTCTCCCGGCGATACCATTACTCTCCCCTCACCTACTCCCTCCGGGAAAACCGCCTTCACCATTGCGGCCATCTACATCGATTACTCCGATGATATCGGACGCGTCTACCTCACCCGAGATAACTTCGACCAACATTGGGACGAACCTGGAAATAATTCCCTCGCCGTCTTTCTAGACGACGGCTCACCCACCGAGCTTGCCAAAATAATCGAACGCAAATTTTCCCAAGGCGGCGAGCTTTCTATCTTCTCAAATTCCGCAATCCGAAAACGTATCTTCGAAATTTTCGATCAGACCTTTGCCGTCACCTACGTCCTCCGCACAGTCGCCATTGCCGTAGCCGCCATCGGAATCCTCCTCGCGCTCACCACGCTCGTCTCCGAGCGCACTCGAGAGATCGCCATCTTCCGCGCCCTCGGCGCAGCCCCCAGCCAAATTCGAAAAACCTATCTCACCGAAGCCGGCCTCATCGGCCTCACCAGCGGCATCCTTGGAGCCACCTGCGGCCTCCTTCTTTCCATGGTGCTCACCTGGGTCGTCAACAAAGCCTTCTTCGGATGGACTATCCAATTTCGCATCCCCTGGGACGAAGTCCTGATGACTCCGCTCTGGGTCACCGCTGTTGCCATCATTTCCGGTCTTATCCCAGCGCTTCGTGCTGCACGCCTCCCCATTGCCCCCGCCCTTCGCTCCGACGCATGATCGCTCGCTTCATCATCCTTCTCCTAGCTTTCGCCACCACGGCACCATCCGAATGGCTCCGCGCCCTTCCCGGAAAAACCTACGAATTCCCTCGCGACCACTTTGCCCACCCAGATTTTCAATCCGAGTGGTGGTACTTTACCGGCCATCTCAAAGACGCTGCAGAAAACGAATTTGGCTTCCAAATCACTTTCTTCCGCTCCGGCGTCCGTGATCCAAAGAATAGAAAAACCGCCACTTCCAAATTCGTCACCGATGCCTTTTTCTTCGGCCACTTTGGCCTCGCGAAAATCACCGATGGAAGTTACTCCCACCAACAAGTCGTCTCTCGGGGAACTCACAATCAATCCGGCGAATTTCAGGAAGGAACACGAATCTGTTTCATCGAAGATTGGACCCTAGATCTCATTGGCGAAAACACCTTCCACGCGAAAGCTGAAAATCTAGACCTCACCTTCACCGCAAAAAAGCCCACTATCTTCAACGGAATCGATGGAGCCTCCCAAAAAGCCGAAGGAAAAGGCAACGCCTCCCACTACTATTCGATCACCAGGCTAGAGACCAAAGGCACCCTCGATGGGCAAGCCGTAAGCGGCCAATCCTGGCTCGATCGAGAATGGGGCACCAGCCAGCTCGGCGAAGGCCAAGTAGGATGGGATTGGTTCAGCATCCAATTTGAAGATAATACTGAGCTCATGATCTACCAAATCCGCGAAGCGGATGGCACCCCTTCGCCATATTCCAGCGGCACCTACACCGACCAAGCCGGAAAATCCATCCACCTTACAAGCGAGAACTTCACCCTCACCCCCACCACCTCCCTCTGGAAAAGCCCCCATACCAAAGGCGAATATCCTTTGAGCTGGAGCATCGAGATTCCTAGTCTTTCCCTCTCTCTGAAAACGAGCACCAGCCTCAAAAATCAGGAATTTGCCGAACCCGCAATCTCCTACTGGGAAGGAGCCATCGAAGTAAGCGGCTCAAAGCTCGGGAAAGGCTACCTAGAGCTCACCGGCTACACCGGCGCATTACCCGGATTCTAAACCACGCTATCCGCACGCCCACTCGATGCTCGTACCAGTTCCCTTAATATCTTCAGTCATCGCCATGGTAATTACCAGTGCGACAGCAGCTGAGATCCACGGCCCTTTTGCCGTATGGACGAAAGATCCCACCTCTACCGCCACCATTCAGTGGCTCACAAGTGATGCGAAGACCTTTACTGGCAATGCCTCCCTCGAATACCGAAAGCTCAAAAGCAGAACATGGAAGTCCGCCAAGATCCGAACGTCCCCATTCGCCGACACCACAGGCATCGTCTCCCGCGTCCTCCTCACCAGGCTTGAAGACGCCACAACTTACGAAGTAAAACTCACCCCCGGAGACGGCAATGCCCCGCGCATCCGGACGCTTCGCACCGCATCAAAGACACTCACTCCAGACTTCAAATTCGTCACCGGAGGAGACATGTATCACACCATCGAACTTCTCGATGCGATGAATGCACAAGCCGGTGCCCAAAAACCACTTTTCGCCCTCCTCGGCGGCGACCTTGCCTACGCCAATGGCCGCAACGAAAAGCGCTGGATCAATTGGATTGATTCGTGGACTACCCATGCAGTTTTCCAAGATTCCGACACAGCCACGAAGCGAATGATCCCAATGGTCGTCACCATTGGGAATCACGAAATCAACGGCTCCCGCCAACCCCGCCCGAAATCGAGCGCCAAGTTCTTCTACAGTCTTTTCGAGCTTCCTTCAGGGCTCAGCCGCTATGCCATCGATTTCGGAAACTACCTCAGCATCATCCTCCTGGATTCCGGCCACAGCCAACCCGTCTCCGAACAGACCCCATGGCTTGCTGGCGCTCTTCAAAGCCGCGCAAAGTTCCCCTACCTTTTCATCTGCTACCACAAGCCCACTTACGGTACAAGCGTGAAAGAGCCGAATATGAACGTGCGTAACGAATGGGTTCCACTCTTCGAAAAAAACCGCGTCGATATCGTCTTCGAAAACGACCACCACGTCTACAAACGCAGCAAGCTCCTCTACGAAAATAAAGAAAACCGTGAACGCGGCGTGCTCTACATCGGCGATGGTGCCTGGGGAACTCGCGTCCGAAAAGTGAACGACAAAAAAACGCGAAAGCTCGGCTACCTCGAACACTGGGAATCGACCAATCACCTCATCTCCGTAAAGCTCACAAAAGAAGAAATACGCCTCCAATCCACCGAAGCCAACGGCCAAATCTTCGATGAAACTCTCCTCCCACGCCGTCGGAGGCGCTAATTTCGCGAAACCGTCATCATTGCATCATTTTCACCCTCTTTAATAATACATCAAACTATGAAACCTATCATTCCCCACCTGCTATGGGCCAGCCTCGCAGTCGGAGCTTTCGCTTTTGGTCGTACCAGTAATCAGCAATCCTCCGCAGCCAACGTCTCCGGCGAGCTCGCCTCACAAACCTCCCTCTCCGCAAACGGCAGCACAGAGGGCTCCACTGCCGATTCCTCCGCCACGAAAAGCGAGACCACGATCCGCGAAGTCACCAATTTCATCGATCAGTTCCGCGTTTCTTCGACTGGTAAGCTCAATCCGGAAGGAATGGCCGATGCGGTGCAGGAGGCGATCAGAAACAGCGACCGCGTGAAAAGCTCCCTTATGTTTGCCATGCTCATGGACGAGCTTACGCCGGAAAACGCCCAATCAGCCCGCGATGCAGTATCTGCCTCGGTCTCTGGATGGGATTCTTTCCGCTATCTCGGGCTACTCAATTACCGTTGGGGGGAAATGGATGGTGAAGGCGCAGTTGACGCAGCATCCCAAGCACGAGGCCGCGAGTCGGGCTACGGCACGGTAATCGCCCTCTCAGGATGGGCGAAAACGGATCCCGATGCCGCCATGGAATGGATCAATTCGAAAGAAGATCTCGATGGGCCACAAAGAAATCGGTTCATGCGGGGCGCAATCTCCGGGATTGCCGCCTCAGATGCCGATGCCGCGACCAAGCTCGTCGAAGAACTCGCCATCAATGAAGAGCGTGGAATCGGTCGCTATGTCCAGACCATCGCTCGCGAAAAAATCAAAGAAGGCTCCGCTGCCGCCGAGCAATGGATGGCCAGCCTCAGCACTCCCGAGCTTCGCTCAGACGCTTTAGGCACTATCCTCGATCACATGCGCCGCAATTCCACCGATGATGCTCGTAACCTCGCCATTCGCTACGCCAATGAGCCTAGTGCGTCGGACGCGATCAGCGATTTTGCCTACAGCCTTACCGATGATGGCAATACTCAAGAAGCTATCGATTTCGCCTCCGCCCTCCCGGCAGGAAAAGTTCGCAATGAAACCATCAGAGGTGTCTACAGCGAGCTTACTCGCGAAGACCCCGAGCTTGTTGCTAAAGCAATTTCCAAACTTCAAGGCAGCGAGCGTGATCTCGCAAATTCAGCCTACGCATCAAACTTGCGCGATGGTGCCCAAGGCTTCGAAATCGCCGCGACGATTGCAGATCCCGAGCTCCAGCGCAGCACCCTCGTTACTACCGGCAGCCGCTGGCTCAGTAGCAACCCCGAGGAAGCCGCAGAAGTGATCGCTCTCCAGCCAGTCGATATTCAAAACGAGATCGTGAAAGCCAGCGATGAGCGCAATAATAATCGCCGCCGCAGGGGAGGAAGATAGCCTTCCCTATGAATATGTGATTACCCGAGGCTGGATTCCAGCCTTTGGGTAATCTCCTGCGTCCCTAAATCGTCCAACTTCCGGGGAATCTCTAAAGGTTCACCGAAAAAAATGGAAACCGAAGAAAATGGCCTTGGAATCGCAAAGCGATCCCAAGACTTTAAATGCCAAGCCGCTGAATACTCCAACCGAATTGGGATAATCTGAGTGCTAGTAAGCTGAGCAAGCTTCAGCAATCCAGGCTGAAGAACATGACGCGGGCCACGAGGACCATCCGGAGTCACAACCACATCACCACCGAACTTAATCAGCCCGGTGAGTTCTCGAAGCGCCTGGGCTCCTCGGCGAGAGCTTGAGCCACGAATTGCTCCCACACCAAAGCGAGCGAGAACGCGAGCAATAAGTTCACCATCACCACTCGGACTCGTGAGGACAGCACCCTGCCTTTCGCTAAAATAGCGCTCATAAACGAGCGGCATGGTGAAAACACGATCGTGCCAGAATGCCCAAATTTTAGCGGTACCACCTAAGCTACCGTCGGTGATGCCCGCCTTATCTTCAATGACGCTGAAGCGGAGCGTGACACCGATGGCACGGATAATACCAGCGATGAGCCAGCTGATAATCGCGGGTTTCATCCTCTCACATTACTAGCCGAAGAGCTTGCTGGTGAGGTCTAGCTGAAGATCAAGCTGCTCGGAATACTGCGCGGTGACGGAAGAATCCGGGGTAGCTCGCGTGGACTCATCTGTCTTCACGCACACTTCACACAAATCCTCGTAGCTACGCTCTTCGCCGTTTGCGCGGAGCGCCGCATAGGCCGCTTGGACGGCACCACCAAGTCCGGCTCCTTCTGCCGTCTGAAGCCCGACGACGGGGACTCCGAAGGCATCCGCCGCGACCTGGCGCCAGGCGGCACTTTTGCTACCACCGCCGGTGATGCGAATTTCATCGACACCGAGACCAAGGTCTCGAAAACGGCGCAAGCCGTAAGCAAGCCCAAGGGTGACGCCCTCCACCGAAGCGCGCGCGATATTCGCCTGAGTGAGATTCGTCGCAGTCGCGCCGTAGAGAACACCCTTGCCACCAGGTAGATTCGGGGTGCGCTCGCCATTGAGATAAGGGAGGAAAACAAGTCCTTCCGCACCAGGCTTCGAATCTTTCACGTGCGCCTCAAGCTCCGCGTGATCCCAGCCGAAAAGGCCGCGCATTTTCTCCGTAAGCACGGTCACATTCATCGTGCAGACGAGCGGCATCCAGTGATCAGCACTATCGCAAAAAGCAGCGACTTCCCCCTGCGGATCGACAATCGGATCCCCAGCAGCTCCGTAAAGTGTGCCCGATGTCCCAAGACTCGCGGTGACGACGCCTGGGCGGATATTTCCCGTCCCGATAGCACCCATCATGTTGTCTCCACCTCCGGCGGAAACCATCACTCCTTCGCCAAGCCCCCATTTTTTCGCAAGTTCAGGCCGAAGCGTGCCATGCACATCAAGCGACGAGCCCACCTCTGGGAGCGCCCCAGCAAGACTTGGATCGATGAAATCGATAATTTCAGAGCACCACGTCCGCGTGCGGACATCCAGAAGGCCAGTCCCGGAAGCATCGCCGAATTCCATACGCTTCACTCCGGTGAGGTGGAAATTCAGATAATCGTGCGGAAGAAGGACGCTCGCGACCTTGGCGAAGTTTTCCGGCTCCTCCTGCTTCAGCCAAAGAATCTTTGGAGCAGTGAATCCGGCAGGAATCGCATTTCCCGCCTTCGCTATGAGGCCACTCGCCCCGCCGAAAGCTTCCTCAAGCTGGGCGCACTGAGCCGTCGTCGAGGTATCACACCAAAGCTTTGCCGGGCGAATCACTTCATCCGCAGAATCAAGGACGACGAGACCATGCTGCTGCCCACTGACTCCAATTCCCCTAATTTCAGATTTCCGGGCACCCACCGCCTCGACTACCTGAGTAATCGTGGCATCCACCGCATAGACCCAATCACGAGGATGCTGCTCAAGGTGCCCATCGGGCAAGCCTGGGATCAGCTCGTAAGCCTGCTGGGCGCTGGCAATAATTTCGCCAGAATCGAGATCGAGGACGACCGCCTTAGTGCTTTGGGTTCCGCTGTCGAGACCAATGAATAGCATGAGATATTTGGAGATTTCGGGGTTTAGTTTGCGTTTGTGAGACGACTATGGAACCGGTTTCCCCGAAGGGTAAACCGATTTATCCCCCGTCTTCTCCCCCACCCCGCAACGCATGGATTTCGATTGGCTCGACGCGAGTTTCGACCTCAAACAACTCACCCCTCGCGAGATCGAGGAGTCGTTTGAGGATCCCTTTGCTATTCGCCTCCTACCCGACAATGAAGACGCTGAAGCGGAAACCCGTTTTTTCTGTCTCGGCACCACAGTGACAGGGCGTCACGTGTTCTCCGTCTTCTGGAGCGATGGCAAAAAATACCGCGTCATCCTCTCCCGCGACATGTCAGATCAAGAGCAACATTTCTACGAGCGGAAAAACGCCGAATACCAGTAACGCACGATGGAAACGATCACCCAGTGGACTGAAATCCCCAATTTTGAAGACGAGGAAGAAGAGGCTCAGTTCTGGCTCACGCACGATCTTGATGGTCGGCTGATGAATAATTCGCTGCACAAGCCTGATAGCCGCGAATCGACCACGATCACCCTCCGCTTCGATCCCCGAATGCTAGCACGCATCAAGCGCATCGCCCGCGGGCGCTACCTGAACTACCAGAGCATGATGAAGCAATGGCTCAGCGAGAGATTGGAAAACGAGCAGCAGCCTTGAAAAAACGGCTCACCCCCATCATTGCCTGCACCCCTCTCTGGATCACCGCCTGCGTGATTTGGATCGGCTTTCTCACCTGGCACACCGCAAGATCGAGCGGCGGCATTCATATGCCGTTCAATTACTTCGATAAAATCATGCACCTCGGGTATTTCGTCACCGGCGGATATGCATTGGCGCTGGTGCGCAAACCGCCACTCCGATTTTGGATCGTCGTCCTCATTCTCACCCTCATCGGGATCGGGCACGAGTACTGGCAAAGTCTGATTCCAGGTCGGCAGGGAAATGACATTTATGATTTAACTGCCGATTTCCTCGGAGCCGCGCTCGGCCACCTCGTAGCGACCCATCCGAAATCACCGTTTAGCGCACGCCCGTTTCCCCATGTCTGAAGACCGCCTCGCCTTCCTCACCGCCGAACTCAAACGGCACAACGAACTCTATTACCAAAAGGCTGCGCCCGAGATTTCAGACCGTGAATACGATCTGCTTCTCCGCGAACTCATCGAGCTCGAAGCCGAGTTCCCCCTCTTCGCCGACCCGAATTCGCCAACGAAAAACGTCGGTGGCGCACCACTCGATGCCTTCCAGCAAGTCGCCCATCTAGAGAAGATGGCCAGTCTTGATAACGCCTTCACAGAAAGCGAATTAACTGATTTTTACACGCGTTTACAAAAAGGCTTAAACACCCCCGGATCAGCCGTCCCAGTGACGGTAGAAGCCAAGATTGATGGCGTCGCCATCGCCATCATCTACCGCGATGGCAAGCTTGAGCGCGCCGCCACCCGAGGAGATGGCACCCACGGCGACGACATCACCCAAAACGTCCGCACGATAAAAACCGTCCCCGAAAAGCTCCCCGCCGGAGCCCCCGCCCTCGTCGAACTCCGCGGCGAAATCTTCATGACAAACGCCGGTTTCGCGAAGCTCAATGAATCCCGCGACGAGGCCGGTCTCCCCGCATTCGTCAATCCGCGGAATGCCACCGCCGGTTCCCTCAAGCAGCTCGACTCCAAAGAAACCGCGAAGCGCCCGCTCGATATCGTGATTCATGGTGCCGCACTTTCCGAAGCGCCCACGATGAGCGCCTTCTACGATCAGCTGGAACAACTCAGCCTCCCCCGCGCCACCCTTTTCTACCCCTGCCCGACCCTAGAAGACGCGCTCGCCGCCGTCCGCGAGATCGACACCAAGAGACACGACCTTCCCTACGAGACCGATGGAGCCGTAATCAAGCTCGATGACCGCGCCGCTCAAAAACAACTCGGCTCCACCTCCAAAGCTCCCCGCTGGGCCATCGCCTTCAAATACCCCCCCGAAGAGAAGCCCACACGCCTCCACAAAATCTCCATTCAAGTCGGTCGCACAGGAGTCCTCACACCCGTAGCCGAGCTCGATCCCGTCTTCGTCTCCGGCACCACCGTCTCACGCGCCACCCTGCACAACGAAGATGAAATCTCCCGCAAAGACGTGCGCGAGGGAGACACCGTGCTCATCCAGAAAGCCGGGGAAATCATCCCCGCCGTAGTCCGTGTACTCAAAGAGCACCGTCCCGAAGGCACCACGCCCTTCGACCTCTTCGCCCACGTCGATGGAAAATGCCCCAGCTGCGACGGCCCGATCAGTAAAGAGGAAGGCTTCGTCGCCTGGCGCTGCACGAATTTCGAGTGTCCCGCCCAGGCCGTCTCCAAGATCAAGCAGTTCGCCTCCCGCAAGGCGCTCGACATTGATGCCATCGGCTCCGTAGTCGCCGAAACCGTCGTCTCCCGCGACCTCGCCAAGACTCCGCTCGACCTCTTCTCCATCCCCGTTGACGTCCTCGACACCCTCAATCTCGGTACCGACGAAAAACCTCGCAAACTCGGAGATAAAAACGCCCACAAAATCCGCCAGACCCTCGAGCGCGCCCGCACCGAAAGCCCGCTTCACCGCTGGATCTACGCCCTCGGCATCCCGCACATCGGAGAATCCTCCGCCCGCGAAATCGCCCGTCTCCACGAAGATCTCTACGCCGTGGCGGAGAGCGAAATCCTCAAAAAGATCACCCAAGTCGCCACACTCGAAACCAAGCAACGCGAAATCTCCCCAAGAAACCGCTCCAATCCCCCCGCGAACGACACCGAAAAGCTCGAACGCCAAAAAACCTACGACGCCCTCAAATCCGAAATCGCCGGTATCAACACATCCCTAGCCGAGTTCCACATCACGCCAGACGTCGGTCCCGTAGCCGCCGCCAGCATCCTCACCTTCTTCCAAAGCGAAGCCGGCCAGCGCACCCTCACCCGACTCAAAGAGCTCGGCGTCCAAGCAAAATCAGACAGTTTCGCCCCCGCAGGGCAAGCACCACCACCCGGAGCAGAAGACTCCCCCATCGCCGGAAAAACCTTCGTCATCACCGGCACCCTCTCCCAATCCCGGGATCACTTCAAAGACCGCATCCTTGCCGCCGGAGGAAAAGTCTCCGGCTCCATCAGCAAAAAAACCGACTACCTCCTCGCCGGAGAAAAGGCCGGATCAAAACTCACCAAAGCCGAATCCCTCGGCGTCACGGTACTGGACGAGCCAGCCTTCGAAGCGCTTTTTGCGTAGCAAACCATCCATTTGCCTTGCCCCCCTGATCGCTACCCTTCCTGAGCGATCTTATCGTAAACCAACACAATGAACCTCCTCCCCTCCCTTCTTGCCACTACAGCACTCATCGGCAGCGCTACAGCCGTCACCTTCGAGCGCGCTTACGAGCACCTCAATTTCAAGCTTCCCGTACAAGTCACCCATGCGCCGGGCACGGAAGAGCCACTTTACCTAGTGCTGCAGGGTGGCCAGATCGCGACGCTTCCAAAGCGCGAGCTTGGTAAGCAAGGCAAGCTGAACATCGTATTCGATATCACCGATCGCCCCCTCATCGGCAATGCATTCGAAGAAGGTCTTCTCTCCATGACCTTTCACCCCGACTTCGCGAGCAACCGCAAGGTCTACCTCTACCACACACTCCAAGAGCCAAAGCGTTCGCGCCTTACCGAATTCCAATTCTTCGCGGATAAGAATGCCATCGACCCAGCGAGCGAAAAAGTTCTCATCGAAATCCCTCAGCCATTTTGGAACCACAATTCTGGATCCGCTCTATTCGGTCCCGATGGCCTCCTCTACCTCGCAGTGGGTGATGGCGGCGGTCGTGATGACGTCTCGCGTCTCGCGCAAAACAAAATGGTGCACAACGGAAAGATCCTCCGCATCGACGTCAATCGCACCCAAGGCGACCTCCCCTACGCAATTCCCAAAGACAATCCCTTCGCCGATGCAAAGGGAGCACGCCCCGAGATCTTCGCCTACGGACTGCGCAATCCTTGGGGGCTCTATTTCGATGCCCAAGACCGCCTCTGGTGTGCCGACGTCGGGCAGGACAAATACGAAGAGATCAATCTCATCGAAAACGGCGGCAACTACGGCTGGTCCTACCGCGAAGGATTACACAAATTCGAGCGCCGCGATGACGCCCCTCCCGAAAATCAAAAACTCATTGATCCTATCTTCGAATACGACCACTCCAAAGGCCTCAGCATCACTGGCGGAGTCATCTACTCAGGAGAAACCATCCCAGAAATCCGCGGGAAATACATCTACGGAGACTTCAATTTTGGAGCCGTGTGGGCGCTTCACTACCAAGACGGCGAAGTAAAAAGCAACACCGCCCTCTCCCCGGCAAACGCCGGAAACGGATTCCGCCCCACCGCATTCTGCGAGCTTCCGAACAAGGAACTCATCATGCTTTCTCACGACGGAAAAATCTACGACCTCAAGCCATAACCAATGCCCTCCGCGCTCAACGACTTCGCCTCCTCCATCTCTCCAATGGCGGTGAAGGAACTCCGCCAAGGGCTTCGCACGAAGCTTTTCCTCAGCGTATTCATCGGTATTCAACTGCTCGCCGTCCTCGCACTTGCAGCCGAATTCCTCACGGATTGGAACGGCTTACTTCAGGGAATGCAGGACAATCATTGGCTTTTCCAACTCACTTGGCCTTCGCCATTTTGGTTTCTCTGCGAGCTGGCATTCCTCATCATCCTTCCTCTTGGTGGCTTCTCCGCTCTGCGAAGCGAAATGGACAAGGCAAACATCGAGCTACTCCTCATCGCCCGCCTCTCCCGCTGGAGAATCGTAGGCGGGAAGTGGCTCATGCTTTGCATTCAAGCCTGGGTCATTTTCGCCTCGCTACTCCCCTACCTTGTCGTCCGCTACTTTTCCGGTGGAATCGATTTTTTCCCAACCATCTTTCTTGCGCTCTGTATCTTAGGTGCGAATGCCACGATCAACGCCATCGTGATCGCCGCATCCGCATTCAGGAACTATCTTGCACGCATCTCGATGATTGTTTTCCTCATGTTTTCAGCAATGTGGATCGTAGGCAATACCACCTGGGCGGCCTACCTCGTCACCGGTAAATTCACCTCCTTACCTGAAGAGAGCCCCATTCTCCTCCACGGGATCATTGTCCTCTTCGCCATCACAGCCGGGCTCGTCACCACCCTTCTCCCTCTTCAAATAGCCCGAGGAAAACTCCGCCTCTTCGAGCGCGATTACGAGATCTCCAATACGATGTCCGCCTGCATCCTCGTCGTCTGTATCCCAATTTTCCTCCTCATCGGAAGCCTAGCCACCGCCGGCTGGGGAGTTCCTTTCATCCTTCTAGGCTTCGCCTGGTGCGTCAAAGAACTCGACAGCCCATCATCAAGACCCGTTCCACCCAGCGGAACACGCGTGGTATCGTAAAACCCTATCCATGCCGTAATTGAATATTTTGAGCGGTTTTAAGAAATTTTCTTTAACTGATCAGGATGCCGCAGCACGTGCTTGGCGGAGTTCGCCCTGGCGCTTGAAGAAGCGGCGGCGGCGTTCGTCGATGAAGGCTTCGTCGTAGATACGTTTCCCGAGTTCTTTAAAGCCGGTGTCTAATTCTTCGACGCTCATATTTTGAGGTTGGTAATTGATGTCGAAGAGGGTGCATTTTTCCCACGCGCCAGGCGTGATAATTCGTGACGCGTCGCTCAGCCGCTGGTAGAGCGGCGTGCCGGGGAACGGAGTCATGATAGTGATCTGCACTTCGTAGAGACCGGTCTCACGGACGAATTCGAATACGCTATCGAACCCGGTAGCATCGGCACCATCTAGGCCGAGGACGAAACAGCCGTTCACGGTGATCCCGGCATCTTGGATTCGGGCGATGGCGGCTTTGTATTCATCAACGCGTTTCCGTTTCCAATTTGCTTTGAGTTCGATGCCATCGACGACGCCGCCGTCGGGGCTTTCCAGGCCGACGAGGATCTGCGCGCAGCCGGATTCTTTCATGAGCTTGAGGAGGTCGGGGTCATTGGCGACAGAGATATCAGTCTCTGTGAACCAGCGGAGCCCTTGCCCGGCGAGTGCTTCGCACAAACGCTTTCCGTGCGCTTTGTCGGCGAAGGTATTGTCATCGGCAAACTCAAGGAAGGGGTGCGGCCAAATATCTTTGATCGCGGCGATCTCGTTCATAATCCGATCGACTGGCTTGGTGCGGTAGCGTGGATTGAGCCGAATAGAAGCAGCACAAAAATCGCAAGAATAGGGGCAGCCGCGCTGGGTCTGCACGGTGATCCGATTATAGGTTTCGACTTCTAATAGATCGAAACGCGGCATGGGGGAATTTGCGAAATCGAACGTATCACGGCGTGCGTCGTAGCGTGCCTGGAGTTTTCCCGCCAGTAGGTCATCGATTAGTTTGGGCCAGACGGGCTCGGCTTCTCCCACTACGACGCAATCAGCGTGGGCGGCGGCTTCATTGGGAAGCATGGTCACGTGAAGTCCACCGAGGAGCACAGTGACGCCTTCGGCGCGATAGCGATCCGCGAGTTCGTAGGCGTCTTTGATCATGGCGGTGAAACTCGAAATCGCGACGACATCGAAATCGCCCGGCGGACGCCCGCCTCCAAGGGCATCGAGATCGGGTACCTCAAGGTATTCGACTTCGATGGAATCCGGAGTCATTCCGGCGAGGGTGAGGAGCCCGAGACTCGGGAGCGAGGCGATGACTTTGCTCCGCTCTACGAAACCTGGGAGGTTCAGCCCAATTTCCATCAGCTCTTTATTGTGGCAGCGGATGCCACTCATTGCGATCAGGCCAATCTTCACGATGGCCAGGAAAAAAGAGTAAGAATAATGCCCGCCCCGACCCCAGTAACGGGAATGAAGAATAGGTGCCTAAAGGGCTTTTTCCAAGCGGAGAGGAAACAGCAGACAGGCATCATGACGGCTCCGATCATGAATCCCCACGCTGCCCAGTCCGCCATAGGAACCCCAAGTCCGATCTGGAGATGAGTGAGGGCAAAGAGAGCGTTTAAAATGCCAAGCCCGAAGAACGAAATGTGCCCCAGCCGGGTGAGACGGCGGCGGAAGCTATTGTAGCCGCCCATCCAATCTTCGCGGTGGAAGAAGAGGCCGATGATCGCACCTGAGACGACGCCTAGGAACATTCCTGCCCAAGCAAATTTGAGCATGAAAGAGGGGGTGACGGTCGCAAGGATTAGGGTAGGAGTCATGAGCTTTGTAAGATATGGCAGACATTCGATCCACCGAAACCGCTGCTATTATTCATCGCGTAGGTGAATTGGTGGGCGAGAGTTTCCCTGGGAAAATTTAACCCTTCGCAGGCCGGATCGGGAATTTCTAGGTTACTGTTTCCTGGGATCATTTGCTCCTGGAGCGCGAGAGCACAAACGGCGGCTTCGAGCAGGCCAGATAGCGAGAGTCCGTGTCCTGTAAGCGCCTTAGTACTGCTGATCGCGGGACTGAACCCCTGCTCGGAAAACACCCTGCGTAGCGCGAGCGCTTCGGCTCGATCCCCGGCCACGGTGGAAGTGCCGTGGGCATTGACGTAACCAATCTCACGCCGGGAAACGCCCGATGCCTGAAGCGCATTCTCCATAGCGTGGGAAAGCCCTTCGCCCTCGGGCTGTGGTGCCGCCACTGAATAGCCGTCGCAGGCCTGCCCCCATCCACAGAGCTGCGCGACTGGCGATGCAGCGCCGCGCTCCAGGATCATCGCCACGGCACCACCAGCGGGGACAAAGCCATCGCGGGCAGCATCGAAGGGACGCGAGGCGATCGCGGGATTGTCGCTGGAGGTCAGCGCGCGCATCGCGGCGAAAGGGAATGCACTCTCAGCATTGCAGTCTTCTGCCGCGACTACAATCATCCGGTCTTGCCTCCCGAGAGCGATCTCATCATAGGCAAATCCCAGAGCGTGGCTCCCCGAGCTACACGCTGAGACGAAGCCGCAGCTGGCACCGCGAATTCCGAAGTGTGCAGCAAGATTAAAATTCAACGTCCCGGCGACAGAGCGAACAACACCGGAAGGATCGCCGCGCCGCCAACCATTGCGCTCAGACTTCCCTAGTGTGTGATGCAGCATTCGGGGCGAGCCTCCCGAAGCGCAATAAAGCCCGGTGCGTCCGTCGGCCAAGCTGGCAGCTTCCACCCCGGCCTCTGCGAGCGCCTCGCGGACGGCAACCAGTGCGTAGGCACCATGGGGCGAGAGAGTATTGCGTAGCGGGCGTTCGATCTCGATCCCTTCGGGAAACTCCCACGCGTTCGGGTTCGCCGAGCTTACATCGAAGCCATCTACCATTCCCGCGACTTTCACGGGAGGCTCCGGGGAAAGTGCGACGCGGCGGATCCCAGTAGTGCCACTTCGCAAACTCTCGAGTACAGCAGCACGCCCGACACCAATGCAAGTGGCCCATCCGAGCCCGGTGATATGGACGTCCACACTCACCTTGCTTGGATCTTATTTTCAATAAATTCGCTAAGATCCTTGATCGTCGTAAGCGCGGCTAATTCGGCGTTTTCAATCCGCAAATCGAAGAGCTCTTCGAGCTTGAACGCCGCTTCAGTGAACGTAAGCGAATCAATCCCGACGTCTTCCCTAAGCCGGGTATCATCAGGAAGATCCAACAGCTGGATTTCTGAAGCGGAGGGAAGATAGAATTCGAGAAGGATCAAAACCGTGCGCCGAAGCTGCAAGGAGCCCGGGGATGCTTTCAGTGCCAAGGCAGCTTCTACCGAAGCTTCAGGGAATCCGAAGAGTTCGTGACGAATTCTATCGAGACTGAGATGCGGTAAGGGGTCATCCATACACAGATCGGCAGACGGTAGCTTGAGCCTCTTCTATTTGTCCATACCGGCTAGCTTTCCGGATGGCGAGGAAAGGTCGTATATCCTTCTGCTCCCGGTCTCGACCAGACGCTGGTATCGGCGTCATCGGCAAGAGGGAGATCTTTCGCGAAGCGCTCTACGAGATCGGGATTGGTGATGTAGGGGCGTCCAATGGCAACGAGGTCGGCGTGGCCGCCCGCGATAGCAGCTTCGGCTGCTTCTTGGGTGTAGCCGCAGTTTGCGATGATTGTGCCGGTGTAGACTTCGCGGAAATCGCTGAGCACGATTGGCTCACCAAGTTCGTGGAAGCCAAAAGCGAGGCCGTCCATCACGTGGAGAAATCCTAGGCCTTTGCTATCCACGAGTTTTGCGGCAGCAAGGTAAGTCTCGCGGAAATCGGGTGAGCCCATGTCGTTAAAAACACCGTTTGGCGAAAGGCGGACCCCTATTTTTTCTTTCGGCCAATGCACTAGCACCGCGTCAATTACCTCGTCGAGAAGGCGCAGGCGATTTTCTAGAGAACCTCCGTATTCATCGGTTCGTTGGTTGGTTTTTGATTCGAGGAATTGGTTTAGAAGATACCCGTTTGCTGAATGGATTTCGATTCCATCAAATCCTGCATCAAGCGCGCGCTTGGCGGCTGCGCTGAAGTCTTGGATCACGTCTTTCACCTCAGCCGTCTCCAAAGCACGAGGAGTCTCGTATTCCTCCTTGCCATTCGGAGTATGAATTTCATCGCCATTTAGCTTCACCGCTGAGGCGGAAACCGGCAGCTCGCCATTATGAAAGGAACTATGAGAGGCGCGCCCGCAGTGCCAAAGCTGAAGAATCAATGGGGTGTCCGTCTCCTTGAGCTTCGCCGTCACTTTTTGCCACCCTTCGACCTGCGCCTCGTTATAAATCCCTGGCGAATCGACCCAGCCGATTCCCTGTTTCGAGACTACCGTGGCCTCGGCCACGATGAGTCCAGCAGATGCGCGCTGGCCGTAGTATTCGGCCATGAGATCATTGGCAATCCGTTCGGTTCCGGCACGACCACGAGTCATGGGAGCCATGACGACGCGGTTTTTTAGAGTTTTTCCAGCGAAGGGATATTCAGAAAGCAGTTGCTCGGATGTAGGCATATCCTGCACTACGCACGGGCTTCTCGAGTAAGCACGCAAATTTTGCACATCGAGATCCAAGCATCCGAGGGTTTGCTGAGACGTAATCCGCTTTACCTTAGACCATGACCGACGAGCCCCTACATCCCACACCCACTGAGAATGAGGAGACCATGTCCGATCGGGCGGCCATCCGGACGGCCTACATCGACCACCTCCTCGACCACGGCCATCCACCAGCTTCAGTTCACGCGTTCGCGAAACACCTCAACATCAGCGAGCGCGCGTTTTTTGAGCATTTTGCATCCTTCGAAACCCTCGAAGGCTCAATCTGGGCGGATCTCGTCGATGATGTGGCGCACGCTGTGACGACTGGCGATGAGTGGCAGCACTTCACCGCCCGCGAGCAAATGCTGGCGTTTTTCTACGCCTTCACCGAGAACATCCTGGATCACCGCTCATTCTTCCTTGAGCGGTTCCCCCGCCCATCTAGCGGAAGCGCAACCTCACGAACAGGCCTGCGGGCGACAGCGAAATTGCGTCACCGATTCCGCGAATTTGCCCATCCGGTGCTCGATGCCGGCATCGCTTCCGGCGAGCTGAAACAACGCGGCCCAATCGGCGACCGCTACCCACGGATCTTGACGACGCTTTTCCTCTCAGTGATCCACTACAATCTCACCGATGAATCCGAAGGCTTTGCTCGGACAGACGCCTTCATCGAGAAATCCACCCATCTCGCCTTCGATCTCATGGGCGCAGGTGTCGTCGATTCCGCGCTCGATCTCGCCCGCTTTCTCAGCGGCCACCTCCGCCACACTTAAGACATCGTGCAAGATTCCATCCGCAGCCGACGGCTCTCCCGCGCGGCCTCCCTCGCGGGCACTGGCACTCGTGTCGGCGTCAATTACCTCAAGCATTACGGCAAAAAAGCACTCACCGGAAAATCCGATGAAACCGCACTCCACGAGGCAAACGCCACCGAAGTCTACGGCACCTTCGCCAAGCTAAAGGGCGGCCCCCTCAAGCTCGCACAGATGCTGAGCATCGATAAAAATATGCTCCCGGAAGCCTACCGGTCGCAATTTGCCCAGGCACAGTACTCCGCTCCTCCCCTTTCCTATCCACTCGTCGCCCGCACCTTCCGCCGTGAATTTGGTAAAGAGCCCTCCGAGCTATTCGATACCTTCACCCGCGAAGCTGCCTGTGGAGCATCCATCGGACAAGTTCACAAGGCGACCAAAGATGGGAAAACCTACGCGGTAAAAGTCCAGTATCCTGGCGTCGCCGAGAGCCTCACCAGCGACCTCGCCCTGGTGAAACCATTCGCACTTCAGGTGCTCGGTTTGCGCGAAGCGGACGTCGCCCCGTATTTCGCGGAGGTTCAAGAACGACTTCTGGAAGAAACAGATTACAAAACCGAGTTAGCCAATTCCCAAAAACTTTCTAAGTCCTCCGGCGAAATTCCAGGCGTTCGCTTTCCCACCTACATCCCCGAGCTTTCATCATCGAAGATCCTCACAATGACTTGGGAACCCGGCGTCCCGCTCGATCAATTTACCGCTGCCCATGAAGGAGCCGAACACCAGGAACTCCGCAACCGGATCGGCCAGGCACTCTGGGATTTTTACCACCACCAGATCCACGATCTCCGTATCTTTCACGCCGATCCCCATCCAGGCAATTTCCTCGTAGATGAAGATGGAATTCTCACTGTCCTCGATTTCGGTTGCACGAAAGCCGTCGGAGATCCGTTCTACAGCGACTACTTTAAGTTACTCAGTCCCGGATTTTTAAGCGACCGGGAAGCCTTCGCCGATGCCCTTATCAAACTAGATATCTTGCAGCCAAGCGACCCTGCGCGCTCCCGCGAAGTCATCATCGAAAACGCCCACCGAGGAACCTCCCTTCTTGCTCGCCCCTTCCACCAATCACCATTCGATTTCGGAGATCCAAGCTACATGGAAGCCATCGTCGAACTCGGTGAATCAGGCCGAAAAGACCGCGAGCTGAAAGAAATTAAAACCGCCCGAGGCTCCGCCGATTCGATCTATCTCAATCGCGCCTACTTCGGTCTTTACTCACTCATGGCCGCCCTCCAAGCCAAAGTGAAGACCGTGCTACCAGAGCCCGCAGCCTAGAGCCCACCCCACTTTGAGATTGGACATCCAATATCCAAAGAATACGCTCCCAGATGCGAGCCTCCCTCTTCGTCACCCTAGCCGCCCTCATCACCTTAGCTGCCTGCGCCACCCACTCCGCGCCACCTGCACCGCGTGGCAACGTCTTCGCCGGTCTTAATATCAGCCAAGAATTCATGATTCCTCCGGGGCGCCACGCCCGGAAGCGCATGGCTCCCATGCGCCCCACAGGAATCACCGTTCA
>CALAIY010000006.1 GCA_937922595.1 uncultured Verrucomicrobiales bacterium
CCTGGGTGGTCTGTGGTGGTGCGGGGGGGGGCGTTTTCGAATTCGGGGATGTTGGTGGTGTGGTAGGTGGGCTTGTCTTGGGTGTCGCCGAGGAGATCGCTGATGCTGTCGCGTATGGCGTCTTTGTCTTCGCCCGAGAGGACGTCGTCGATGGGGAATGGGGCGACCGGTTTTTCGCTCTCCGAGGGTGACTGCATAGTGGTGATCTTGGCGTGAGATGGGTGGGGAGGCAAGGCTATGAGGTGGCCAATTTGAGTCTTTGGGCGAGGGTGGTGGTGCGGTGGCCTGAGGTGGCTGTGGTGATGGCGGTGGTGAGGGCTCGATGGCTGCCGACGAGGATGACGAGGCGTTTTCCTCGGGTGACGGCGGTGTAGAGGAGATTGCGCTGGAGCATGACGTGGTGGGCGGTGGTGAGGGGGATGACGACGCAGGGGAATTCGCTGCCTTGGCTTTTGTGGATGGTGATGGCGTAGGCGAGGGAGAGTTCGTCGAGGGCGGCGGTGCCGTAGCTGGCGGTGCGGTCGTTGTCGAAGAGGGCGTGGAGTAGGGGCGGGTCTTGGGTGAGGTGGGTGATGGTGCCGATGTCGCCGTTGGAGAGGCCGAGGTCGTCGTTGTTGCGGAGCTGGATGATGCGATCGCCGGGGCGGAAATTGCGGGTGGCGGGAGTGGTGTGGGATTGGGGGTTGAGGGTTTGCTGGAGGCGGTCGTTTAGGGTGGAGGTGCCGAGGGGGCCGCGGTGCATGGGGGTGAGGACTTGGATGTCGCGGATGGGATCGAGGTCGAATTTCTTGGGGATGCGCTGTGAGACGAGGTGGAGGATGGTTTTGGCGGCTTCGTCTGGGGCTTCGCGTTCGATGAAAAAGAAGTCGGCTTGGGGTGGGGTGTTGAGTTCGGGGAGGTCTCCGGAATTGATGGCGTGGGCGGCTTGGACGATGTGGCTGGCGGCGGCTTGGCGGAAGATTTCGGTGAGGCGGGATACGGGGATGACGCCGGAATCGATGATGTCGCGGAGGATGGCTCCGGCTCCGACGGAGGGGAGTTGATCGACGTCGCCGACGAGGAGGAGGTGGGCGTTTTTCGGGAGTGCCTGGAGGAAGGCTGCCATGAGGGTGATGTCTACCATGGAGGCTTCGTCGATGACGAAGAGGTCTCCTTTGTCGATGGGGGTGTCGCGGTTTCGGGTGAAGCCTCGGCCGGGCTGGTATTCGAGGAGCTTGTGGATGGTGGTGGCGTCTATTCCGGAGGATTCGGAGAGGCGGCGGGCGGCGCGGCCGGTGGGGGCGGCGAGGACGGGGGCGACTTTGGCTTCTTTTAAGATGGTGAGGATGGTATTGACGATGGTGGTCTTTCCGACGCCGGGGCCGCCGGTGATGATGAGGATGCGGCGCTCGAGGGCGGCTAGGACACAGGCGCGCTGGCTGGGGGCGAGGGTGGTGCCGGTGGTTTTCTCGGCGCGGGTGAGTGCGGCTTGGGGCTGGATTTTTGGGTAGCCGTGGCCGCGTTTTGCGAGGGTGGCGAGGTGTGCGGCGACGTGGTGCTCGGCCCAGAAGAGGCGGGGGAGAAAGTAGAGTTGTTTGCTGCCGATTTCTTCGCGGCGAAGTGCTTCTTGGAGGACGAGGGCGGCGAGGGTATTGGCGGTGGCGAAGGATTTGGCGTCGGTGCTGGTGAGGTCTGCGATTTTGGCAGTGATTTGTGGCTCGGTGAGGGCGCAGTGGCCTTGGGATGCTGCGTGCTCGAGGGCGTGGAGGGCGGCGGCTCCGAGGCGGCGTGGGTCGTCGTCGGCGACGCCGATTTTGGCGGCGATGGAGTCGGCCGTTTTGAAGCCGATTCCGGCGATGTCATCGGCTAGGGCGAAGGGGTTTTCCTTGAGGAGCTTTTCTGCGCCTTCGCCGTATTCGGCGTAGATTTTCGCTGCTCGGGCTGGTGGAATGCCATGCCCGTGAAGGAAGATCATTGTTTTACGGGTGGTCTTTTGGGCGTCCCAGGAGGCTTTGATTTCTTTGCGTTTTTTCGATCCGATGCCGGGGATGTCTTCGAGTTTTTTCGAATTGTGATCGATGATGGCGAGCGTTTCTTCGCCAAATTTAGCGACGATTTTTTTCGCGTAGCTTGGGCCGATGCCATCGATGGTGCCGCTGGCGAGAAATTGCTCGATTCCAGCGGTGGCGGTGGGGGCTTTGGTGGAGATGCTAGTTGCTTTGAACTGCTTGCCTCGATTTGGGTCTTCGTGCCAATTCCCTTGGGCGCTGAAGGTCTCTCCGGGGGTGGGAGTGGGGAAGCTTCCGGTGATGGTGGTGGGTGTGGTGCGACCGGGGATGGCGACTTTGATTACTGCAAAACCGGTTTCTTCGTTGGTGAACGTTACGCGTTCGATGGTGCCTTCTAGGGTTTCGCTCACGGATTATGATCGGGAGGCGAGCCGATTTGGGAAGTGGGAATCGAGTGGGGCGCTTTTGTGTGAGCTGATTGCTTTGTCCTAGAAATTGCCGATGTGATTTGCGGTATCGGTGCTTTGTTTTTGTGGAGCGATTAGAGGGGCTGGGCTCTAATTGGTCTGGGGCACATTTACTGACGTTCCGGTGCGGTTGTTGTTGTTGTTATTATTGCTGCCGTTGCGGTCGCCGTAGAGTTCTTCGGCTCCACGGACTGCGCCGGTGGAGGCTGCTGAGCGGAATGCGAGCATGACGTATTCTTCGACGCGAGTCCAAGGGGACTTGGGAACCCAGATGATATCGTTTGGAGCGATGAGGAAATTAGCTGCTTTTCCTTTGGTGATATCTTTGAAGTCGATCACTGCGACTTTGGGTGTCTGCAAGGATCCGCGGATGATGGCGACTTTGCCTGAGGCGGCGACTCGGCTTGGTCCACCGGCAGAGGCTAATGCGCTGACGAGTGTGAGTTTGCTTGAGTAAGGGACTGGACCTGGTCGATTGACGCTGCCTAGGACGTTTACTTTTTCGAGGCCTGAGGCGGGGACGAATAGGTAGTCGCCAGAGGTGATGTAGATATTTTGAGACATGTCTCCGCGCTCGACGAGGGCTTCAATATCGACGGGGATGGTGCTGTTTCCCCGGACTACCATGGCGCGGCCGAGGTCTGCTGAGGGGGCTATGCCGCCTGCGCTTGCGATGGCATCGAGTAGGGTGACTGCTCCGCGAGATGGGAAGCTTCCTGGTGTGCCTACTTGCCCGAGAATGGTGAAGCGCTGGCTTCCTGTGGCGGCGAGATCGGCGATTACGACTGGTGTGCGGTATTCATTGGTGGCGGTGAGTGCGGCGGAGATTTTCTGCTCGACTTGCCCGACTGATAGGCCGGCGACTTTTACTCCACCCGCGATGTCGTAGTAAACCATCCCATCCGGGAGAACGACACAGGAGGCGCGGCTTTCAGGGCGGCCAAGGATTGCGATATTCAGCCGATCTCCTGGACCGACGCGATCTGAGTTTGCTTTCGGTTTTGATATGGAGACCGCGCGGGTATTTAGCTTCACTGGGCGGAGCTGCGCTTTTATCTGAGAGCCCTCAGCGACAGCATCGAATTTTTCGGCACCACTGTAGTTGGGGGTTGTGCAGCTTGTTATAAAAAGTGCAGCGGAAAATGCGCCTACTAGAGGGGCGATTGAAAAGGGGATGGCCAGTTTCATTGGAAGGGGGGGGAATTGATTAGAGTCCGACGGACGTGCCTACATCGAGGCCGCGCGAGATTGAGGCGGTGATAAACGCGCGGAGTGCGACGTCTAGGAGGTCGGTGGCGAGTGCCCAGGGCTTGGTGTGCACGTAGACGATGTCTCCAGCTTGGAGGAGCACATCGTTGGTCTTTGCGGCGATGATATCGCCAGTTTTTACTTCGATGAGTTCTGGCTTGGTGAGGCTTCCTCTTACGATGAGGACTTTATTTTTCCAGGCGCTTCGGCTGTAGCCGCCGGCTGCTGCGATTGCTCCGATTACTGTTTGCTGCTGGCCGAGTGGTATGACGCCGCCGGATTCTCCCCTGCCGACTGCTCCGAAGACGTAGCATTCTTTTCCGATGACCGAGGCGATGTAGATGTAGTCGCCATCGCGAAGTCGGATGTTTTGGGAAAGGTCGCCGCCGGCGTAGAGTTGTTTCATATCGACCGGGACTTTCTTTCCTCCACGGCTGAGAAATGAGCGCTCAAAATCCACTGCGGCATCCTGAATTCCCCCACTGCGTGCGATTGCGTCGATCAGCGTTACTTCGGAATCGAGGGGGAATGTCCCGTTGCCTCCGACCATTCCAAGGATTGTATATTTTTTACTCCCGAGGGCTACTGGGTTCATGATTAGCCGAGGGCTTCTTACGGAGACTGCCAGTGCGTCTTCGAGGCGCTTTCTAGCCTGAGCGATGGTGAGTCCGGCGACTCGGACGCGGCGGGCTTCGAGAAAGCTCACTGCGCCATCGGCTCCCACGCTTACTGCTTCTTGGCGCGATTCTGGGAGGCCGTGGAGCTGGAGAGAGAAACTGTCTCCGGAGCCTATAACGTAGGTTCCCTGGGCGGTGGCATCATTGGCTCCAAAGATAGCGAGGGAGATAAGGATGATTGCTGCAGCGGGGGCGCGCAAAAATGATAGAGGATGGGGGGAATGATTGCTTCTCATAAGTGAGAGTGCTGAATTGTTAGGGGCAGAACGAATAAAAATGAGAGTATAAACTCAGAAATGGGAGAAAATCCATAATTCATTTCTTGAGTCAGTGGCAATCAGGCTCACTCTAAATGCCATTCAGGTGATGCGTTTCTATATTCTTTAGGTTTTCTGAAGTGAAAAGCATGACCTTTTGATCATTGTGTCTTTATTTGATTTTTGCTTAAATTGTTCATAATGAATATGGTAGAGAGTCTTTTAAAGTTGCATTGTCTCTTAGGTATAATATTCAGCATGTTAATATGATAAGGGTATCAGATATAAATCGGAGAGTCCTAAATTTTTTGGCATCCGTTTGTTTTTTTCGAATTTGAGTCGCAAATTGCGGCGAGAGGTGGGAGTTTTGGCGGATGTTTTTGAGATGTGGGTGTGTCTTGTAGTGTTGATTAGGGCGGGGTGCCTGGAATGTGTCGATAAACTTTACAGTCATTTGGTTGACGTTTTTACCGAGTGTGTTTAAAATGATGCCCGTGTGTGTTGCGATGGGTGAATATTTTCGAGTTTGGCACCGTTAATGTTTATCTCGTTTGTAAATAGATCTTACGGCTTACGCTTTTAATTAAGAGTGGTCATGCTCACAAGTGAGATAATATTCATAGTTGATAAAATTTTCGAAATACTCTTGACTTTTTCGATAGAAGCCATAAAATAAGACTCAATTAAGAGAAGATTCTCAAAACGGTTAACCTGTATATCTCCATTTTTCCTGTCGAAATCCCCCACTATGAGTAATGAGATCGAGAGATTGGCGCAATTCCGCGTCAAAAGCCCATCAAGACTTGTGCAAATAGCTGTGTCGCTTGGTCGTCGGTGTCGGCATTGGTTACAAAGTGTGTCGGACTGCGCTGTATCGCCGCAATTTGTGGGTGTGACGGTGTCATGCCCTGGGGCGAATGGAGACCTCCCTACATCTCTTTCTAAGTTGGGTGATAGTGTTGGGGGGAATTCTGAGCAAGCTTCTGGACTCTCTGGGCGTGAGACGGCGATGCCGGATCGGCTCAAGGAAAGCGGCTTTGCCGTGCTCGACGATTTTCCGATTGGAAAGCGCGTGGCGGATATCGTGCTGATTGTTTTGGCTACACCTTTATGGCTGCCGGTGATGGGAGCGATCGCTTGTTGGATTCTGCTTGTTTCGGATGGTCCGGTGTTTTTTCGGCAAAAGCGGGTCGGCTATGGAGAGCGCCGTTTTCCCATATTGAAATTTAGGAGCATGGAGGCCGGTGCTGATACGGAGGTTCACGAAAAGCATGTGCTTGAGCTTATGCGGGAAGGAAAGCCGATGACGAAGCTGGATCTCCAGGGGGATTCTAGGCTCATTCCTGGGGGCTTCATTATGAGGGCGCTCGGGCTCGATGAGCTGCCTCAGCTCTTTAATGTTCTTGCTGGCGAAATGAGCCTGATTGGGCCTCGTCCATGCACGCCTGGCGAGCTTTCGCAATATAGTGGGCCTCAGCGAGAGCGCTTTCTCGCACGGCCTGGGCTCACGGGATACTGGCAGGTAAACGGTAAAAACCGCACGACCTTCGCTGAAATGGTGGCTCTCGATATCGATTACCGGCGTCATCGCTCGGCGATCCTCGATTTAGCAATTCTCATCCAGACGGGGCCGGCGCTCTTTATGCAGCTGGCGGAAGCAAAGGCGGGTCTCACGGCTCGGGCGGTGGACAATTCCGAGAGTTCTTCGGAGTCGTGCGGCTCAAAAGCGCGTGACGGTAGTAAATATCAGGTCGAGCAGGCCATCATTGAGGTCGGGAATAACTAAAATTGTGGCCAGCTTTTCTAGAAACGACTGCGGTGATTCTCGCAGCCAGCTCACCGTCGCCGTGCTTGGTTGCGGTTACTGGGGGCCTAATCTTGCTCGAAACTTTTTTCGAATCCCTTGGTGTGATCTTAAGGCGGTGTGTGATCCGGATTCTGATCGGCTCGCCGATATGGGGGCGCGTTTTCCAGGAGTCCAGTGTGTGCCGGAGTCGTCCAAGGTTCTTTCTGATCCTGAGATTGATGCGGTCGTAATCGCCACTCCCGTTCAGTATCACTATGCATTGGCGAAGTCCGCGCTTGTTTCTGGGAAGCATGTATTGATCGAGAAGCCGATGGCTTCATCTGCTACCGAGTGTGAAGAATTGATTCAGATTGCGGCCGAGAAGGGGCTTACGCTAATGGTCGGCCATACGTTCCTTTATTCGGAGGCGGTCAGTGTGATTAATGAGAAAATCATCTCTGGGGATATTGGTGATGTGTTGTATATCAACGCGCAACGCCTCAATCTTGGGCTTTTCCAGAAAGATATCAACGTCGCTTGGGATCTCGCCCCTCACGACCTTTCCATCATTCTGCACCTTCTTCGGGATACTCCGGAAACGATTAACTGCCAGGGCAACGCCCACATTTCTGCGGACGTCGAGGACGTCACGAATATGTCTCTCACATTCCCGGGAAACCGCTTTGCCACTGTTCAGAGCAGCTGGATCGAGCCGCGCAAAGTTCGCCAGATGACGATTGTCGGGACGAAGGGGATGATCGTTTACGACGATGTTCAGCAGCGCGAAAAAATCCGAATTTTCGACACCCGTGTGGATAAGCCGCCCCACTACGAGAGCTACGCGGATTTCCATTACTCCTACCACTATGGAGATAGCTATTGTCCACGTTTGGATCAGCGCGAGCCACTCCAGACGCAATGCGAGCATTTTCTGGACTGCATCCAAAAAGGAGCGCGACCGCTTACTAGTGGTGAGGATGGGCTCCAGATTGTGGAGATTCTCGAGAAAAGCTCAGAATCGCTCCGCGCAAACGGGGTTCCCATCGCCGTTGTAGCTCCCAATACATCTGTTGCGGAGCGCGGTTCTCAATCTCCATCATGCGTTGCTTGACCTTTACGGGCGAGCTGGAGATAATGGTCGCAAAGTCCAATAGTAAGAATTTCAGTAATTTTAAGAATTTAAGTATCGCAAGTCTCAGACTTGCATTAGATTTGAAAGCTAAAAGTTTGGAAGAGTGAATCACGCTATGAAATTGACCGGAGTTTTCGTAACTCACCAATAATCAGCGCGATACACCTTCTGATATCCGCAATCGCGGGGTATTTATTGATGCCCGTGAATTCCAATTCCCACGTTCGCCACCAGGTGAGCACCCATTTGACTGGTTTTACCTCGGTAACGAGGTAATCGACCAGGGGCGGCAGCGTGGAAAAAAAATGAGTTTCAATCAGCTAGCGCAAATGGGAAAAATGAGCGTTCCCTACCTCGATCTCGATGCCCATCACGCTCACCGAAAAAGTGAATTTCTAGCGGCAATCGAGAGGGTCATCGATTCTGGAGCATTTGCGGGGGGCGCGGAGGTAGAGCGGTTCGAAGAAGATTTTGCCGTTTATTGCCAAAGTCGATACTCAATGGGTGTCGGGAGTGGGACTGAAGCGCTCGCGCTTGCCTTGGCGGCGTTTGGCATTGGCCACGGGGATGAAGTCATTACCGTTTCGATGTCCTTTATCGCTACTGCAGAGGCAATTTCAGCGGTCGGAGCGAAACCCGTTTTTGTCGATATCGACGAAACCACTTTTTGTCTCGATCCAAAACAGCTCGAAAAAGCGCTTACCTCCGCAACTAAGGCGATTATACCCGTGCACCTTTTTGGGCAGTGCGCAGACATGAATCCCATAAACGCCTTCGCTCAGGCTCATGATCTCATTGTAATTGAAGATGCGGCACAGGCGCACGGCGCAGAGTATCATGGAGCACGCGCCGGATCGATGGGGGACGCAGGATGCTTCAGCTTTTATCCGGGGAAAAACCTCGGAGCCTTTGGTGAAGCCGGCGCCGTTACCACTGATCGGGAGGATATTGGTGAGCGCATTCAAATGCTCCGCGATCACGGCCAAACTCGGAAATACTACCACGATGAAATCGGGAGTAATGGAAGAATGGATGGAATCCAAGCTGCAGTGCTCGCGATCAAGCTGCGCTCACTGGATGAAGGTAATCGTCTTCGGAGAAACTGTGCCGCCCTTTACGATGAAGCGCTTCGAGGAATCGATTCACTCAAGCTTCCCACATCGCAAAGAGCAGAAGAGCATGTGCGACACATCTATCCTATTCGAACGACAGAACGTAGCGCAGTAATATCTGCTTTTCAGAAAGCGAATATTGGATTTGGGATTCATTACCCAGTGCCCATTCACCTTCAAAAAGCTTATGCTTATCTTGGATACAAAGTCGGCGATTTTCCGATTTCAGAGCAATGTGCCGAAGAGTTCCTTTCTCTTCCGATGTATCCAGAGCTTACAAGTGAGCAAGTAAGATCTGTCGTTGAGACACTTGAGGCCGTATTTTCTTAAGGAGCGCTTGGAATGCAAGTCATCCCCATCTCAAATTCGCAGCGTTGGGATGAAGAAGTCTCCAAGCATAGCGGCGCGACGATATTTCACTCTGCTGCTTGGGCGAAAGTAATCGAAGAAGCTTATGGGCATCGCTCCAATCTCTATGTGGGAGCGGACGGAAGTGCCCTGCCGATTGCTGAAATTAAGAGTCTGATCACTGGGAAGCGCGGGCACTGCATTCCTTTCGCTGATCGCTGTGCGATTCTTGGAGGTGGAAAAAAGGCTTTTCCGGAAGTCGTCCATATTGCTAAAGATAAGGCATGGAAGTATTTGGAAGTCCGTGGGAAAAATGGAATTCCAGAAAATGCACCTCCTTCAAGTCAATTCGTAAGTCATTCGATTAGTCTTGGTTCCGCGGCAGCAGAGCATTTCAGCTCATCTACGCGCAGAGCGATTCGGAAAGCGGAAGGTTCCGGTCTCGTTGTGAAAATTGCTCTATCCAATGATTTCGATGGAATCGAGCAATACTATCAGCTCCACATCCAGACTCGACGCCGCCACGGCCTTCCTCCTCAGCCAGTCCGCTTTTTTCGCGCAATTCAACGCCATATCATATCGGAAGGGCTTGGTTTTATCGTTATCGTAGAAGACGGTGCGTCCTCGCAAGTTATTGCGTCTGCCATTTTTTTCGAGTTTGGAGGGACGGCGTTCTATAAATTTGGAGCCTCAGATACGAGCGCTTGGAGCCTTCGGCCAAACAATCTTTTGTTCTCTCATGCGATCGCGTATCTAAGTGAACGCAATCAATCCAGCCAACTTGATCTAGGAAGATCAGATCTTCCCGATGTCGAGCTTCATCGCTTCAAGCGTGGATGGGGAGCAGAAGAGTTTCCTTTAAAATACTTCAGCTATCGTCCTTTAGACGAAAGTTGGATCGCAGGTAGCCCTCCAGAAGTGTCCGGCGATAAAATTTATAATCATCTATTTCGAGCGCTTCCATCAACGGTAAACCGCCTGGCAGGCTCTCTGCTGTATCCGCACATTTCTTAAAGCGGATCATCAACACTTTTCAAAACAAACGTTAACTCCGCTGCAGGCGGATTATATTATGCAAAATCAAGAACTACACAACCAAGTGGGAGGCGATCGGGTTCAACTCCGCGCAGCGATGCCGCAGAGGGTGACGGAGGTCGCCTATCCGCAGCCTACCGGTGGGCGCCGCCCGGCTGGTCGCGCTCCCGCCGTTTCTGAGGAGAAGCCTGGAATCAAAATCGGAGATATCACTTACACGCTCTTTCGGCATCGCTGGAAAATTCTCGTGCCAGGAGTGCTTGGTCTCATCGCTGCAGCGGGCTATTACCTTGTTAGTGGTCCTGCGGGATTTGAGGCGCGGGCGAAGCTTCTTGTTCATTACGTTCTTGATCGCAGTGCTGTGGATCAGACGGAAAATCGCCTAGATACGATCGGACGCACGGCGGAGCCTGTAATGGATGCGGAGATGCAGATTCTGATGAGTTCTGATATTGCACGCAACGTCGTGGAACTCATCGGAGCCGAAAGAATTCTTCCGAATTACGATGCCTCCTCTGAAGCATCAAACGATGTCGTTGCCTCCGTTGAAGGGCCGCCAAGCGCACAAATTCCCGGAGCTGATGGTGAGCTAGAAGTTTCCGATATTGGGAATGGCGCAAAGCCGCTTTCGGATCTCACCACACCAGATGAAAAGATCGATATCTCTGCGACGCGGAAGATCCTTCGAATGATGACGGTGAATTCGCAAAAATATAGCAATGTTATCGCGGTCACCTATCGCGACCAAGATCCAAAACTCGCAGCTGATATTTTGCGCGAAGTGCTCCGCCAGTATCAATTTAAGCACCTTCAAGTTCATCGCCCCACGAGTGCGGCGAGCTTTATTGCTAAAGAAAAAGAGACGGCTCTCGCCGAATGGCGAAACGCTCAGCGCGATGAGCAGCGCCAGCAGAAAGCTGCACGGATTATTTGGCCAAATGGAACGATGGCCTCGATCGAAGCCGAGCTTTCTGTAGTAAGCAGCGCACTCGCAAACTCCGAAACTGAGTATGCCGAGCTTCAAGCTCGCATTGATTCCATGGGAGGCACCAAGGCCTCTCTTACGGCTGCTGCAGAGGGAGCCAGGGAAGGTGCTGTGGCTGAGCCGGATGACAGCACGATTCGAGAATACCGCATGCTTCAGACGATGCTTGCTCAGCTCAATGCACGCCAGGCTCAGCTTCTCATCGATATGACGCCGCAGAGTAGCCTCGTCATCGCTAATGAGCAGAAGATTGCGGATACAGAGCGCCGTCGTGGGTCGCTCGAAAAGAAGTTTCCAGGGCTTGTAGCCTATTCTGGCTCGACGCTGGCAAGTGGTGAATCTACTGGCTCCGACCCTGCGAATATTATGGCATCGTTGAAGACGCAGCTCGCCGCTACCGGCGCGCGTCGTGATAGCCTTACTCAGCAGCTCGTAGATCTTAACCGCCGGGCAAACGAACTCGCCGAAGTTCTCACTGAGGTTGCTGAACTAAATGTCCGCCGAAAACTTAAGGAGGAGACATACCAGTTTTACGAGAAGAGTTACTCGCAAATTCAAGTAGACGAGAAACGTCTGGATCCATCACGGATGCCTAACATTAGCGTCATCGAAGAGCCTGTCGTGGGTGGAGCGAAAACAGACATGTTACGTCTTCAGATCCTCGGTGGCCTCGCTGGAGGTGGTTGGGCTCTTGGTATCGCGATCGCGTTTCTCCTCGATATGGTGCTCGATCGCAGCATTAAGCGCCCTCGTGAAATTGATGGCCGCCTGGGGCTCCCATTAATGATGTCTATCCCGCGGAGTGTTGGGAAGAAGGCGAAATCAAAGCCGAAGCTTCTTCGTTCTGCTGCCGAGGAGCCCAATTCCGAACTCATGATTCCTACACCTACCGCTCCTTGGGAAGATCGACACTTCATTCGTCCATACGCTGAAGCGATTCGTGATCGTCTTGAATATTACTTCGAGCTCAAGCGTATGACGCACAATCCAAAGCTCATTGGCGTGACCGCGCTGGATTCTGGTGCCGGTGCCTCCACTATTGCCGCAGGTCTTGCTACCGCATTCTCGGATACGGGAGATGGCAAAGTGCTCTTAATGGATCTCAATCCTGAGCGCACTGGCGTGCATCCATTTTTTGAAGGTAAGCCTGTATGCTCGATTACTGAAGCACTTGAATCTGGGCGTGATGTGAATGCTCGCTTTAAAGCTGCAGATAAAGATCTCTTTCTAGCCACTGTCAGCGGAAACCTCAATACCGAGCGCAATCGTAATGGCGAGACTGGAATGATTGATGGCGAAGGTAACCAAGTCCCGTCGCGCTTCATTCCGAAGCAAATTTACGATCTGCTTCCGCAGCTTAAGATCAGTGATTTTGATTACGTTATCTTCGAGCTTCCGCCGCTGGGCGAGACCAGTCCGACTGTCGCGATGGCTGGATTCATGGACAAGATGCTCGTTGTCGCTGAGGCAGAAAAAACCAATGGAGCTGAGCTCAAACGGCAGCTTACTGATCTTGAGCGCAATGGCGCCGATGTCTCATGTCTCTTGAATAAGGTCGATGATTCAGTCCCTAAGTGGCTCCCGAGCTGAAACCTCTGCCCTCACGCTACGAACCTTGTTCAATCGTTTATACTTTCATTTAAAACCGTTCTTGCCCCGGTCTGTAAGACTTGCGGCGAGGCGTGTCCACGCGACTCGGATTTGGGAGCGATCCGGTGATGTCTGGCCGATTTTAGAAGCGGCCGGGGATACTCCAAGTGATTGGGGTGGGTGGCCGGATGGATGCGATTACGCCTTCGTTCTCACGCACGATGTCGAGTCCCAAGCGGGCGTCGATAACGTGCGTAAGCTTGCTGAGCTTGAAATGGAATGTGGTTTCCGATCATCCTTCAATTTCATTCCAGTTGGTAGCTATGAAGTCCCTGTAGGCCTTCGGGAATGGCTTACGGGGAATGGTTTTGAGGTGGGGGTTCACGACCTTCATCACGATGGGCATCTCTACCAATCGCGGCGTGCTTTCACTGCTCACGCGAAGAAGATAAACGAGTTTTTACGTGATTGGAAAGCTGCCGGCTTCCGCTCTGGCTTCATGCTTCGTGAACTCGATTGGCTCCACGATTTGGAGATCAAATATGATGCTTCGACATTTGATACAGATCCTTTCGAGCCGCAGCCCGATGGTGCTGAGACGATTTTTCCATTTTGGAAAACGACTGAGCAAAAAGGTGTGAAATCTCCAAGCTACGTCGAGCTTCCTTATACGTTGCCACAGGATTCCACGCTTTTTCTCGCACTCTCGCAGCGAAATATTGATATCTGGAAGACGAAATTCGATTGGCTCACTTCAAAGCGTGGCATGGCACTTTTAAACACTCATCCCGATTACGTTGATTTTGATGGAGGGGCGAGTCCACACATGCGTTACCCCGCTTCTTACTATCGTGATTTCCTCAATTATGTAAAAAATCACCGAGAAGGAAGCCGCTGGGATGCGCTTCCAAATGACTTGGCAGACATGATGATAAAAAACCTCAGCCTCACTGGCAATGATGAACGGAAAGGGGGAAGCCAATGATTAGGCTCCGGCACAAAATGCTCATCAGCGGTCTTCGAATCGCAGATCAGCTCTTCCTCGTCGTCACTGCAATTGCAGTTTTCTACTTCCGTCCGGATATGAAAGTCGCACAACAGTTTGCGGGATCACACGATCCGCAGCTGGATATGGCGAATTTGGTAGGATTCGCCCTCCTGGGAATGGGCTGGATTGCGATTTTTAATTATTGCCTTCGCTATCGGGGGGATCGCTTTGTGGCTATGCGCATTCAGATCCACGATGGTCTGAAAGCAACTACGCTCTCCACGTTTTGGTTCTTGGCGATTAGTGCTCTCTTTTCATTCGAGACGCTCTCCACGCTGAATCTCTTTATTTTCTGGTGGGCGACAAGTGTGCTCGTCGTTGTAAGCCGTATTCTTCTTCGAATGACGCTGATGGTCGGGCGGCGTTCTGGATACAATTATCGCTACCTTCTCATCGTGGGAACGAATCCCCGCGCTCGGGGAACCGTAGCTCGTATTGAAGCGAGCCCTGAGCTTGGCTACAAGATTGTCGGTTTCATCGCCGAAGAAGATGATGAGGAGCGGGATTCACTGGCAACAGGGGAGTATCCGATTGTCGGAGTTCTTTCAGATCTCCGCAAGGTTCTCGAGAATAAGCAGGTCGATGAGATTATGGTCTGCCTTCCGGTAGAAGCTCGGGTCAGCGATATCACACGCATCGTGCGTGATGCACAAGAGCTTGGTCTCGTTGTTCGTATTCTTCCCGATTTTGGAGAGGGGTTCCCGATGGATAAGATGCATCTTGAAGAATTTGGAAGCGAATTCGTAATCACGCTTTTTCGGGAGCAGATGCTTCTTCAGCTTCTCTTGAAGCGCATTGCAGACATTATCATTTCCATCATTGTCCTGATCGCCACGCTTCCGATCACTGTTGTCGTGGGTATCATAATCAAGCTTACCAGCAAGGGGCCTATCTTCTTTGGGCAGAAGCGCTTTGGAATGAATAAGCGTCCCTTCACGCTTTATAAATTTCGTTCGATGGTCGCAGACGCCGAAGAGCTTAAAGCTGCACTCGCCATGAAGAACGAAATGGATGGGCCTGCATTCAAGATCAAAGATGATCCCCGTATCACAAAGATTGGGAAATCGATCAGAAAGATGAGCATTGATGAGCTACCGCAGCTGATTAACGTCCTTCGTGGCGAGATGAGCCTGGTCGGACCGCGTCCACCGCTTCCCGATGAGGTCGAGAAATACGAGTGGCTTTTCCGAAAGCGCCTTTCAATCAAGCCCGGCCTCACCTGTATTTGGCAGGTGAGTGGACGGAATAACGTTTCATTCGAAGAATGGATGGAGATGGATCGACAGTATGTCGAAAACTGGTCGCTTGGTCTCGATGCGAAAATTCTTCTTAAAACAATTCCAACTGTGCTTCTCGCCAAAGGCGCCTCTTAGATGTCGGCTCGTCCTAAAATTTTAGCGCTCTCTTCTGGTGGTGGTCACTGGGTACAGATGCTCAGGCTGCGTCCTGCATTCGAGGGTTGTGATGTTCTCTTCGCGACGGTGAAGCCTGGTTACCAAAGCCAAGTTGGCGACGCGCGATTTACCGTAATTCCTGATGCTAATCGGTGGAATAAATTTGCTCTCCTGAAGACGGCGGCTGCGATCATTGGCCTTCTCCTTCGCGAGCGCCCGGACGTTGTCATTTCCACTGGCGCAGCGCCTGGATTTTTTGCTGTGTCACTGGCCAAATTTGTAGGAGCCAGGAGTATTTGGGTCGATTCGATTGCTAATGCTGAAGAGCTTTCAATGTCTGGGAAAAAAGCGGGAGCACACGCAAGTTTATGGCTCACGCAGTGGGAGCATCTCTCCACGGAAAAGGGGCCACGTCACTTTGGTAGTGTTCTATGATTTTAGTTACTGTAGGAACTGATCTTCCTTTTGATAGGATGGTAAAACTCATCGACGCATGGGCGAAAGAGCATTCTCGCTCGGATGTCTTTGCGCAGATTGGTGAGGGCGCTTGGACTCCGGAGCATATCGAATCTGCGCCATTTCTGAGCCCAGAAGACTTTGCCGCAAAGTGTGCTGAGGCAGATGTGATCGTCGCCCATGCAGGTATGGGGACGATCCTATCTGCGCTTCACGCGGGAAAGCCGCTTGTGGTGATGCCGCGCCGAGCAAGCCTCGGCGAGCAGCGCAATGAGCATCAACTCGCCACGGCAAAGCACATGGAAGAAAAGGGCAAGGTGACTGCCGCATTCACTGAGGACGATCTCTTACATCAGCTAAATCACATCGCCGATCTCAAGCCTCGCGAACCTATCGGGCCTCACGCTAGTAAAAGCCTTACCGATGGTATTCACGACTTCATTTTCAAAATAACTGGATGAGCCAAGATCCCCTTCCTAAATATGTCCTTGTGACGCCCACACGCGATGAGGAAGCCTTCATCGGTGAGACGATCGCATCAGTCGTTGGTCAAGAGCATCCGCCTGCGCAATGGGTCATCATTAGCGATGGATCGACGGATAAAACGGATGCGATGATCGAAGCTGCCGCTGCGGAAAACCCGTGGATCACTCTGGTGAAACTCCCACTTCGCGAAGGGCGGTGTTTTGGTGCGGTTGCTCGCGCCACTAAGATAGCGACAGAAAAGCTTACTGTGGATGACTACGAATTCATCGGTCTGCTTGATTCGGATCTTCGTTTTCCTGCGGATTACTTCTCGCTCGTGCTTGGTGAATTTGCTGCTGATCCTAAGTTAGGGCTAGCAGGGGGGCGCGTCCTTGATCCGGGTGATGAAGGGAAGGCTGCTCCGGATAATCTTACCGATGTGCCGGGCGCGGCTCAGTTTTTCCGACGCGAGTGTTTTGAATCGCTCTCAGAAATTCATGCGATTCCTGAGGGGGGGTGGGACATGCTTACATGTGTCGAATCTCGGATGAATGGATATAATACGCGTCTTCTTACTGATCTGATCATTGAGCATCTTAAGCCGCGAAATATCGCCCATGGCGGTATCATCCGCCGTCGCTGGCAGTGCGGTGTGCGCGACTACGTGCTCGGCTACGATCCTCTCTTCGAGACGGTGAAATGTATCCGTCGCCTTCGGCAGAAGCCTATGGTCGTCTCGGCGGCATCCTGGTGGGTCGGCTACCTCAGCGCCGCAGTAAGCCGCAAGCCGCAGGCCATCGGCGGAAAGCTGCGGGATTTTGTTCATACTGAGCAGCGCCAGCGGCTCAAAGCTGCCTTTTCTGCACGCTAGTGGAAGATGATAAAACGCTCAAGGTGCTACTCGTGGCACCCTATTTCGATCAAGGCTCCACTGGCGAAAGCTGGAGTACTTTCAAGTGGGTCGAAGGCATTTCAAAGAGTTGCGAAGTTACCGTCCTCACCACTCACAAAAAAGGCTGGGATGCAGGGGATTCGCTGCCTGATACCTGTAAGATCGTAAATTGGGATGATGTGCGGTTGCCCGAGAAGCTGAATTACATCGATCGTGAGATGAAGCCTGGTTACGTCGTTTTCTACCGCCGCGTCCGAGCTTGGATCCGAAGCGCGTTGGCCGGCGGAGAGCACTTCGATCTCGCTCATCAGATCAATCCTCTCGCCCTCCGCTATCCCTCGCCTTTGGTGGGTCATGGTATCCCATTCATTATTGGGCCGCTCGCGGGCAGCGTGCCTACACCCGAAGGATTCGCGGGGGAGGGGATCGACCGGCAGTGGTTCCGCAAGCTGCGCGCGGTCGATGGCATTCGGCTCCAGCATGATCCATTGCTCCGGCGAACTTATGCCGATGCCGCGCTCGTCCTTGGCGTGGCTCCCTACGTTCAACGTCTGCTTTCGAAAATCGAGATCAGGCGTTTTTCTGTCGCTGGAGAGACTGGCGTGGAGCAGCTCTCGCCTGCAAAGGCGCAGTCTTACGAGAAGGGGGAGACCCTCCGGCTACTTTTCGCGGGGCGGCTTACGCGCACCAAAGGGATTACTGATGCAATTCGTGCGGTCTCGCTATTGCCCGCTGAGCTTGATGTGAAATTCGATATCTTTGGCGTTGGCGAGCTGGAATCCACCTGCTCCGAACTTATCAAATCGCTCGGTCTTGAAAATAGCGTGACCCTCCGCGGCAGGGTCCCCCGGGATGAACTCGACTCTTGGTATCAGAAAGCGCACGTATTCCTTTTTCCGAGTTTCCGGGAACCGAGCGGCAATGTCGTTTTTGAAGCACTCGGCCATGGTCTGCCGGTGATCACCTGCTCGAATGGAGGGCCCGGCTACGTAGTTGATTCGAGTTGCGGAGCGCAGGTCGATCCTACGACTCCCGATCAGATGGCCAAAGACCTTGCTGCGGCCATCGTCTCACTCACCGCCGACGCTGCTAATTACGCCCGCCTCTCGGCCGGTGCCCGCGCCAGGATCTCCGGGATTGCCCTTTGGGAAAATAAAATTACCGACCTTCTCGTCCGCTACCGAGAGGTCGCCGCTGGCTCCGCCAGAAACTAAATGCTCCTCCTCCCCGTCACTTTTTTGCTCATTGCGCTGCAGCTCGCGCTGCCGTGGCGTTGGGCATTTATTCCTGTGATCATTGGTGCTCTCCATTTGGGGAATAACGAGATCTTCCCCGAGATCACGCCCTGCCGCCTGATCATTTTGGTAGGGATCATACGTGGGATCGCCAATGGACGCTGGCGGTTTTCCTGGGATGTCCCGCTGGATCGTATAATCGCGATTTTTTCAGTCGTCGCTATGGCGGTCTCCCTCTGGCCGCGTGAAGACGTCCCCAGCGCCTTTACTGCGAACGCGGGTCTCGTGCTGAACGTCGTCGGAAGTTACCTCTACGGACGGATTTTCCTCTCGGAAGAAGGTAGCATCGTTCGTGCCGCACAGGCGATGATCGTTATCGCGATTCCGCTTGCCGTCACTCTTGGCTTCGAGAATCTCACTGGGAGAAACTTTTATGCGGAGCTCGGCGCATCCCGCGAATTCGCCGCAGTGCGTAACGGGCGCATGCGCTGTCAGGGCGCTTTCCGCCACTCTATTCTCGCGGGGACCATCGGGGCACTCGTTCTTCCGTTTGCTGTCGCGATGTATCGCACCCACCGGCGCACGGCAATTGTTGGAGTTGTCGCTTCGCTAGTCATTGTTTTTGTATCAGGCTCCAGCGGTCCCCTTGCCGCCGTCGGCTTTGCGGTCGTCAGCCTCTTCCTCTGGCGCTACCGGGAGAATCTTCCGAAGATGCGTAAATGGCTCGTCATTACACTCGTTGTTCTTCACCTTATTAGTAACCGTGGCGTCTGGTTCTTAATGGCGCGCGTCGATCTCGTGGGCGGAAGCACCGGCTGGCACCGTGCAAAACTCATTGATGCCGCCGTGAGCCATTTTTGGGAGTGGTGGCTTGTGGGCACCGATTTTACACGCCACTGGATGCCGACTGGCGTTACTTGGAGTGACCGGCATTCGGACATGACGAATTATTATATTCACCTCGGTGTCGTCGGTGGCCTCGGACTCGTCATCTGCCTCATTCTCATGCTCGTGCATTCCTATAAAACGCTCGGCACTGCCATGCACGGGGCTCGCGAATTCGAATATGGGCAGAGTTTCCGCGAATGGGACGAGCAGGAAGAACGCCCAGAAAACGAGTTCGTCCTCTGGTGTGTCGGATGCGGAATTGGAGTCCACATGATCAGCTTCTTCTCCGTTTCTTACTTCGGTCAAATGTATGTGCTCTTTTACATTCTCGTAGGAATGATGGCGGGTCTCTATGAGCGCGCTAATGCGCCCGTTTACGAGGAATATGGCTACGATCCCGAAGGCTACGACTACGATCAAGCTTCTCAAAACGGCTTCCAGCAGCTACCTAATCCTTGACAAAAGTTAATATTGTCATAATTTTCATAATGAAACTTAGGTTCGCTTACCCCGCTCTCGCGTCCGCCGCCCTTGGACTTGGGTCCCTCCAGGCCGCTGATTATTATGTGGATTTCGATGGCGGTTCGAATGCTAATTCTGGAACGAGCAAAGAGCAGGCGTGGAAGCAATCTCCTGGTGATCCTGCCGCTACCGGCACCCCAGCGGATACCATCCTTCAGCCGGGAGATCAGGTGATTTTCCGTGGAGGAGTTCGCTATCGTGGCCAGATCGAGGCTGGCTCAAGTGGCACAGAGGAACAAAAGATCTCCTACATTGGGAACGCATGGGGAACAGAGCGCGCCATTATCGATGGCTCAGAGCCACTGCTAAATTGGGAGCGTTGCGCCACCGCCGATGACGCCCAGGGCAACCCAAACTTCGCCAAGATCTACAAGACTACTGTAGACACCGATGAGCCATTCACGCTCAACCTCCACGAAACCCCGGTTTCAGGCAACGCCGCAGACGACGAATTTCTCTGGATCGCTCAGGAGCCGAACCCTGAAAACCGCTATTTCTACGACCGGAAAGACTCATTCCACCCGATTAAAAACGACGATCTTTCACGCGGCGAGCTCGAAGACAAAGAAAATCTTAAAGGCGGTAGTAATATCTCTCGCAAAGGAGCCTCTGTTCTCGTCTGGGTAAACCCAAACAAGGTTGAGCGTCGCAAAATCGTAGAGCACTCCACGTCTTCGGGAACCATCGAATTTGATGAAAATCTCGCATCAAACGCAATCTATTCAGACGACCGCGATCACTATTACGCGATTTATAATAGTGTTGCCGATATCGACACCCCCGGCGAATACGCCACGCGCGAAATATCGGAAGGCCGCTACGAGCTTTTCCTCTGGCCGCGTAGCAGCGAGAGGCTAGAAGAGCGAATCAATTACTCCGTCCGGAAAAATGGCATTGAGCTTTCCGGAGAAAATCACCTCGCGGTGCGCGGGTTCACCGTCACGAAATTTGCCGGTAGCGGCCTTCGCGATGGGCGTGGGATTTTTTCCGATGGCAAAGGTGAAGATGATCTCTTCACAACAGGGCTCGAAATCACGGACAACTTCATCACGCACAACAAGCACACCAGCAGCGGATACGGAGGCATCTACCTCCAGAAAGCGGCTGATAGCCTTGTCGCAAACAACCACCTCGAATACAATCCGGATCATCGAGGTATCTTCCTCAATAATTGCCGCACCACAGAGGTTCGAGAAAACGAAATCCATTTCCCCGGCGGCACTGCCATTGGGATCTATCTAGGCGATCGCCTTAGTATTCTGCGCAACCGAATCGATAATTCACTCGCCACACACGCCAATGGTATCACCATGTATATCGCGAGTAAAAATATCCTCGTCGCTGGCAATACGATCACAAACTGCACGACGCCGCTCACTTTCCAGGACAGCGGAGATCTCTACTTCATCAATAACTTCATTGATGGCGGAGGAGAATTCAAAAATGCTAACGAGTGGGGCAGCACCAAGCGTGGCCCTTGGGCAAACGGCAAGATCGTCTTTTGGAACAACACCTTCGTAGGAGCCGCCGCCGCTGCCGCTCTCAATATCGGCAAAGAAAAGAGAAATACCTATCTTGTGCAGAATAACATTCTTGCCGGAATCACCACCAGTAAGCTGGACTGGGATGAAATCGACCGCTCGAATAATCTTTACGTTGATAAGAGTTTCCAGCAGAAATCAGCTTATAATTGGGAATTGGAAAAGGAAGAGGAAATCGGCGTCGATCCGGCGCTCCTTTTTGAAAACCCAGAGAACGGCGATTACACCAGGCGTGCGACTTCTAAGGCATCCGGAGCCGGTGCCGACCTCTCAAGCGAGATTGCTAAAATTGATGATATTAAAGGGATCGCTGAAGCTTTCGGCTACGACATCAAGAGCCGCCCGTTCGATATTGGTTCACACACCAGCAGCCCGGTTCAATCACCTGTTGTGGACGATTCCTCCCAGGTTCCCACCGTGCCCTCGCGGCCATCGCCACCCCGCTTGATCGGAACGGCGTTCCGCTAGGTCGGGCACCGGATTTTTATGCATAGTTTTATCGCAATCTCTCGCACGCCTGGCACCCCCGCCCGTGCGGACATCGAGGCACGCGCAGCTTCTGGACTTGCTTTGATTGCTCCAGATAGCGCAGTCGAAAAGATAGAGCTTCCAGGAGAAATCACCCTCCTCTACGCGTATGCCGGGAAAATCCGCGCTGCGGCAACTCCTGAGAGCCAGCCAGCCTTTTTTCTTGGTAGCCGGAATTTCGATGAATCGCTCGGAAGAGAGCGCAGCCTCGAAGATATCTTAGAGGCGATCTCAGGAAAGGGGCCTATCGCAGTCGCCACGATGGCACCTCCATTTGCCGTCGCTTGGCAGAATGAGAAAAGCTATTCAGTGGCTACGGATCGATATGGTTTGATCCATGTTTTCGGCCATCAGGGAGAAGGCCTTGCAGTGGTAAGTTCATCAGCTCTTCTCATCGGGCGCGCTCTCGGATTAGAGTGCGACAAGAAAGGGATCTCACAACTTGCGCTCCTCGGCCACCTTCACGGAACCTCGACGACCGTTAAAAATGTAGAGAGGCTTGGACATGCCTCCAGTATCCATCTCGAAGCTGGGAACCTCACCACCACACGATATCAGGCAATACCTGACGCGGTAACTAATCGCTTTTCGAATATTGATGAAGCGGCCGATGCCGGAGCATCGATCCTCAGTGAGCTGGGGGAGAGTCTGATCACTACCTACCCCGACTGTGGGATCGATCTCTCTGGAGGTATCGATACTCGTCTTGCCCTTGCCGCTCTTCCTGGCTCTTCCTTAAATGGTCGGAAAGCATTTACAATTGGCTCGCCCGAGAGCGATGATTACAAGATCGCTCACCGGCTGGCGAATGATTATGGAATGGAGCACGAGTTCATCAATCTCTCGGCCATCCGAAACAGCAGTGTAGAAGATCTTGCTCGCTTTGTCCGCCAAGGGAGTTTGAAAAACGATTGCTCGTTCAGCGCATTAGATAGTGGCCTCTTTGAGTGGCTCCGCTCCCAAGTAGGTGGGGCGGCGAGAATTACTGGGCAAAACGGCGAAATCGCCCGAGGATTTTACTCTACTGCCCAGAAGCTGGATGCTCCAGTAACGACGCACCGGATCGAAAATATCGTCCGCTGGCAGATTGTCTCCCAAGCTTCGCAAGCGCGAGCTCTTTTCAAATCTGGGTTCTTAGATGATGGCATCACGGAGCTGATTAGTGACATTCAAAAAATGTTTCGCGGTTTCGGGGCGGACTGGGGTGATGCCAGCGACCGATATTATCTGTATGGGCGAATGCAGTTTTGGGGAGGGCGTGGGCTTACGGGAGGTGCTGCGGAGCGGGTGATTCTGGCACCGTTCTTCGAAGAGAAATTCGTAGATTGGGCCTTCCGAATTCCTCCCGAATTACGCCGTGGTGCGAAAGCTTTCAGTGCCGCAATGGAGCGCGCCGATCCCGCACTCGCCCGTATCGCTCTGGATTCTGGACTTACTCCACTTCAAATGATCTCAGGTGGCAGTAAGTTCGCTAAAGCGACTATCAAATTGAAAAAGGGGGTCACAAAAGTGCGCGAGCGCTATTCCACATCCCGGCGCCCGTCCAATGGTACCCATTTCCTTGGCGGCGCGCTTCAGGGAGAAGGTAAAGAAAAGCTCATCGATGCGGATCGCCTCATTGCTTTGGGCATCTTCGATGAAACTCGCGTCCGTGCTGCGGCGTCGCCAGAAACTAAAGTGGCTCCAGCCGAATTCGGATTTCTACTTTCGGTAAACTGGCTCTGTTCCTTCATCGCAGGCGACGACATTACATGAGGCGGAGCGGTGCAAAAAAGACGCTTAGAGGAGGCGTCGTCCTCACTGCTGGGAAGCTCGGTGCTTACGGCTGTGCCTTTGCGCGCAACGCGATCATCGCGCGCTTGCTTGCGCCGGATGATGTGGGGCTGTCACTTCTGCTTATTGCCGTAATCACACTCTTCGAATTCAGTGGACGTCTCGGCCTTGGTACTCAGGTCATTCAGGCTCCTAACGGAGCAGGGCGTAGATTTATCGGGTCGGCGCAGACCTTCCAGTTAATTACCGGTGTTGCTGCTGCAATCATGCTTGCCGCATTCGCCTCGCCGCTAGCGGAGTTTCTGAAAGTCGGTGATGCTGCCTGGGCATTTGTTCTTCTCGCGGGAGTGCCGCTGGTGCGAGCGTTTGAAAACCTCAAGTATCTCCGTCTCCAGCGCCATCTTCGCTTTGGTGCTGCGGCGATTTACGAGTTTTTGCCGCAAGTCATCACCCTTACTCTCGTATGGCCAGTTGCAAAGTGGCTAGGGGATTGGCGCACAGTTCTCTTTCTCATCGGCGTTCGCACCGTGCTCGGGGTAATCATCACAAACGTCGTCGCAGGATCGTTGCCTACGTTCTCCTGGAGCCGCACGAAGATGTGCCAGTTGTGGAATTTCGGCTGGCCCTTACTCGCTACAAGCGGGCTGCTATTCCTCATCCAGCAAGCAGATCAATTTACGCTCGGGGCTACGCTTACCCTTACCGAAGTTGCCCGCTACGGGCTTGCTCTTAGTATTGTGATGGTACCGTGGATGATCATTGCCGAGGCTTGCAAGCAGATCATGCTCCCCCGGCTAAGCCGCGCAGCCCGAAGTGGTGAAGGCTTCGTTTCTGAGGTCGTGGCCTCTGCCGAATTGAGCGCTTTCTTCGGCGCACTTGGTCTCATACCGCTTATAGCAGCGGGAAGCTGGCTCATGGAGATCGTCTTCGGATCAGACTATTCCGGGAACGGTCCGGTAATTGCTCTTCTTGGTGCAGCGATGCTGGTAAGGTTTATCCGATTCGTTCCTGCTGTCGCTGCAATGGCACAAGGAAAGACCGGTCTACAATTGAGAACGAACCTAGTACGCGGGATCAGCTTTCCGGTCTCCGCCGTGCTACTCGTGGCTGGATTCCCTGTGGAAGCTGTGGCGGTCTCCGCGCTTATGAGTGAAATTGCGGCTGCAATCTATTCTTGGGGGGCACTTGCGAAAATGTTTCCCAGTGTTCGCGGTGCCTGGAAGTGTGGCGCTGTTGTTTCGATTACCTCGCTCATTGTTGCTGCGATCGCCTATGCGGTGACGACCGCCTTCGGCTCCGGAATGGGCGTATCTATTGTGGTGATGTTTGCGATAGAGGGGCTCGTCGTCCTTGGCGGGATACTGTTTTTTCAGGAGATTATTGCAAGCGTCGTCACGTTACCTCCCTTCCTCACCCGCCTCCGTCTCAGGGGGCGCACTTAGAATATTCGATGAGTCTATCATTCCCACCCAGAATGGAGCGCAGCGCGCTTTCTGCCATCCTCTTGGCTGCAGCTAAAGTGCCTCGTTTGCGACGCTTCGCCTATCGATTCGCTGTGCGCTTTGAGCGTGGGACGATGTGTTCGCAGACACTACGCGATCTCCTTCGAACTTATGAGAATGTAAGTGTTGGTATCTTCACTTACGGTGATTGCTTGATGCCTGGTGGTTTACCGCGAGGGACAAAGGTGGGAAGCTATTCATCGCTTGCTGGCGGTTTGCGCGTTTACCGGCGCAACCACCCGCTAGGACGAGTCTCACAACACCCTTTTTTTTACAACCGCAGGCTTGGATACGTCGCGAAAGAGCAAATCCCTGAAGATGAAGAAAACCCGCTTACAATCGGGCACGACGTCTGGCTTGGAGGTGGTGTCACCATCACCGCTGGCTGCAAATCGATCGGCAATGGCGCCGTTGTCGCTGCAGGATCTGTTGTAAGCAAAGACGTTCCCGCATTTACCGTCGTTGGAGGCGTTCCGGCGAAGTGCATCCGCGAAAGGTTTTCTCGTGAAACCGCAGAAGCGGTTCAGGAAAGCGGTTGGTTTAATCACGATATTTCGGTTCTCGAAGGTGCCATTGATGCCTTTTGTCGCGACGCCGATCCCGCAGTTATTGCGGAAATTGAAAAGTCTCTCCCCCAGTCATGAAAATAGGAATTTTAGGAATTGCCGTTGAGTCCGGCAACCGTGGCGTTGCTGCCCTTGGTAGTAGCCTCTATACGCTTTTTAAGAATAACGGAGCAGAAACCGTGGAGTATCTCGGTATCTGCAGACCCGGTGCCGAATTCATCGTGCGCGAAGATGGGGCGAAAGCCTCTGCTCCGGTCAATTTCACTCGAGTCTCTTTCAAGAGCGGTGCCTGGCGCAATCTCTTTGTAAATTTTGCAGCGGCAGCCGTTTACCGGATTAGCCCCGGGTTCGTGCGGAACGCGATTCTTAGTAAGTCGTCCTGGCTGCGATCAATTCATTCCAGTGACGTGGTAGGCGATATTCGAGGAGGCGATAGCTTCAGTGATATTTATGGATTTCCTCGGTTCGTCTATGGATTTCTTGCTGCGTGCACTGTCATCTTTTTGGAGAAACCAATCGTCTTCCTTCCGCAGACTTATGGGCCATTCAAGGGCACGCTTGCCCGGAAAATGGCAGCTTTTCTCCTTCGGAGTAGTACGGTCGTTATAGCTCGTGATACCCGCAGCCGTGCTGTTGCCGAGACACTTCTCCCTTCCGGGCGCGACGTGTTACTCAGCCCGGACGTCGCTTTTGCTCTTGAACCCGAGAGTCCCGCGCACATCGAAATTGAACCTTCCACGCCCGGCTTCGCCGGGAAAACCGTCGGCGTGAATGTGAATGGCCTCATGTATAATGGCGGCTACACGGGTGGGAATCAGTTTGGTCTCGCCTTGGATTACCCTGAGTATGTCCAGAAGCTCGTGGCGGGACTTGTAGATGCGGGAGCAGAGCGAGTGCTTCTCGTCCCGCATACCTATGCGCCGGTCGGCGACGTGGAGAGTGATAATGAAGCCTGCTCCAAGGTGCGTGCCGCACTTGCACCTGGGCATCAGGAAAAAGTGGCCATCGTCACCGGTGATTACGATCAATGCGAAATTAAAGGTATCATTGGTACCTGTGATTTTTTCATCGGTTCACGGATGCATTCTTGCATCGCTGCGCTCTCCCAAGGCGTGCCTTGCGTGGGCGTTGCCTATAGCATGAAATTCGCTGGGGTTTTTGAATCGGTAGGCATGTTAGGCTGGGTCGTTGAAGCGCGTGAGCATGATACCGCTTCCGCACTTACGGAAACGCTCCGGCTTTACGGCGCGCGTGAAGATGCCCGTGGTCCACTCCGAGCCGCTGCGGCGGCCTCCCGCGGGCGACTGGACAAAGCATTCGCTGGCATTATCCGGGCGGTCGATCAGCGGGCGGCCGAAGGTGGAATTACTCCAGTTTCCCTTGCTGAGCTCCAAGAGAGTTAATTTCTTTTTTATGGTATCTCCCCCTAGTCCATTGCTTTCGATTATTATCGTAAGCTATAATACAAAAGAGCTCACCCTCGAGTGTCTCCGCTCACTCTATCATGAGTCGCCGGATCTCGATATGGAGGTGATTCTGTTAGACAATGCTTCGGCGGATGGCTCGGCGACCGCTGTGGCCAATGCGTTTCCCCAGGTGAAACTCATCGCTTCTGAGGAAAATCACGGCTTTGGTGCCGGTAATAACCTCGCGGTGAAACAGTCCTCTGGCGAATGGGTGGTTTTACTAAATCCGGATACTGTAGTGCTCCGGAAGGGGATTAGCCGGCTCATGGAATTCGCCGTCGCCGAAAAACGCGATGCGGTCATCGGTGGTCGCTCCTACTTCGCCGATGGGCGGTTGAACCCTACGACTTGCTGGGGCGCGCCCTCGGTATGGAGCATTTTTTCCGCTGCCTTCGGAATCGCGGCGACCTTCCGGCACTCGACGTTATTCGATCCTGAATCGCTCGGTAGCTGGAAGCGCGATACGGTGCGCGACGTGCCGATCGTCGCCGGATGCCTCATGGCCATGCGACGCGAGGTCTGGGATCGCATCGAAGGATTCGATACCGGATTTTTTATGTATGGAGAAGATGCTGATCTTTGTATGCGTGCCCGTGACCTCGGCTTCGCTTGTATCATCTGCCCAGACGCGGAATTCATCCACTATGCCGGAGCTTCTGAAAAGATCGCTGTGGATAAAACGGTGAAACTATTTACCGCGAAATCGCAGCTCATGAAGAAGCATTGGAGCGCACCTGCGGCTTGGATTGGAATGCGTCTCCTCGCGGCGCACTGCTTCGTCCGCGCGAGCCTCTCAAAACTTGTGCCCGCCCGCCGGGCAAAAGCGGAGCAATGGAAGCTTTCCTGGCAGCGCCGAGGAGAATGGTATAGCGCTTCGGTTCCTCAGAAAGGACTCGGAGGCACGGTGGACGAAGCCCCCACTTCCACTCCGCAGACCAATACGGCATAGCAATGGGAAACCGGATAAACATTACATTTCACGGCGTAGGTGTGCCGCCGCATCCGGTGGATGATGGTGAGGCGCGTGTGTGGGTCTCTGCGGATCAATTTCGCATGCATCTCGATCATGCTCGAGACATGGAAGACCTCACGATTACTTTTGATGATGGCAATAGATCCGATCTCGAAATAGCTCTTCCTGAACTTACTAAACGGAATCTTAAAGCGACCTTCTTCGTCGTTGCGGACCGCATTGGAAAGCCGGGTTACCTTAGTGCAGAAGATATAGTGGCGCTCCGCGACGCAGACATGGGGATCGGCTCCCACGGTATGTACCACCGACCATGGCGGCGTCTTACTTCTGATGATTTCGATGTCGAAATCGGCGAGGCGAAGAAAAAGATCGAAGGTGTGCTTGGTCGGTCGGTATCTGAAGCTGCCTGCCCCTTTGGTTCCTACGGACGTCGATCGCTGAGCCGTCTTAAGGAAGAAGGTTTTTCCGTCGTTTACACGAGTGATATGGGCGCAGCGCAGGAAAGCGAGTGGCTGCAGGCGCGTACTACAATTGCCTCCGATCATACGGACTCACTCTGGGATACTCTCGCTGAACAATACCGTGATGGCGTCCCCGCCAAAGCGAAACTCAAGCGCTTGATCAAGACGCTGCGCTAGATGACCGCCCCTCGAATTTCAAAGCGTATTCTCCTTGGATGTGCCGATGCTCTTGCCGCGCCTGAGGTCGTATGGAGCCTCACTGAAGCTGGACACGAAGTAATCCTTGTTGTCGGTGAAGGCCGCCCCGCAGCGCTTGAGGCGAGCCGTCTCGTGACCCACGTTACCGTGCCCGATCCGGCGAAAGGAACTGCTGCCGCGATCGCAGGTTGGGAAGCGGCGGTGAAAAAATATAAGCCCGATGTCGCAATGCCGCTTGATGACGGATCGCTCTGGATCGTGGATCAGCTCGAAGGTATCGATGTTATTGGAGCCTGCGGCAAAACAGCGGAACTCGCCCTCGATAAACGCCTCCAAGTCGCCGCTGCAAAAGCTGCGGGAATGGCCGTGCCAGAGACGTTCGAATTGGATCGCGACGCCATTAATCACGAGCACTTTCCGTTTCCCTGGATCCTTAAGCCTGCTCTCGCTGCCGTAGTAAAGAAGGGTGAACTTAGCCGGGGGAAATTCGCCTTCGCTAATAGTTCCGAAGATGTGGAAGGCGCGCTTGCCAAAATTAGTTCAGGGCAACCTTATCTTGTACAGCCGGTGCATGAAGGGATCGGAGAAGGTGTCTTTGGCATCGCTATCGATGGTGAAGCTTACGCTCTCAGTGGACATCGCCGCGTCCGGATGATGAACCCTGCGGGCTCTGGTTCGAGTGCCTGCACTGCCCGCGAAGTTGAGCCGAAGATCGAGCGCCAGGTGCGGCAGTTTTTGAAAGACATCCGGTGGGAAGGACTCTTCATGGTGGAGTTTCTCCGCGATGCCGAAGGCACCGCGTGGTTCATGGAGATCAATGGTCGCCCGTGGGGAAGTATGGCTCTCGCCCGACGCAGAGGGCACGAGTATCCTGCGTGGGCGATCGATGCCCACTTTGATAACTTCAAGGAGCCGGAGAAAACGGGGACAGATTCAATCGTATGCCGACACGTTGCGCGTGAGATTATCCATGTCGCGATGGTTTTTCGCGGCCGGGGGCGTGGGCTTTCGAAAGGCAAGACGCTCCGCGACGTGATTGCCTGGAAGCCAGAGCATCGCCTCTATAATTGGGAGCCGCGTGATCCCACCGTCTTTTTTGCGGACGTTGCCAATGGTCTTGGTCTCGCCGCTCTGTGGCGCATCGTCTATAAGTGCGCTGTGTCGCCCTGGCGGAAAATTCGCTTTAGACTTCGTAAGATAGCCGCGCGCTCGAGAGGGGGAAATACCCGCGCGTGCGAAGCCGCGCGCGACGCTAAATCGGTGCTGTTCGTCTGTTATGGGAATATTAACCGCAGCGCTGTCGCCCACCGGCTTCTTGTTCAGAAAAATATTTCTGGCCTCACTGCTGATTCATGCGGTTTCCACCCCGTGGTGGGAAGAGATGCTGATTCCACTATGGTCGAGGTCGCCCAGGAAAATGGTATCAACATGAAGGGGTGGTCTTCGCAACAGATCACGCGCCAGCAAGTAGATGCTGCCGATCTCATTCTCGCTATGGACGCTTCCCATATTGCACGTCTTCGCGACCGCTTCCCGGATTGCCTAGATAAAACATTCTACTTTAGCTCAATCGATACGAAAGAAACGATCCCCCTTGAGGTGGGGGATCCTTTCGCGAAAGAGCGCACTACTTACGAAACCTGTTTCTCTCACCTCGAGCGCGGCATCTCCTCTCTCGTCTCCCTCCGGACTTCCTCATGATTTCTTCGGTCTCCGATATCGTTTCAAGCTCACTCTGCATTGGTTGCGGAGCATGCGCCCCCGCCTGCCCATCAAAAGCTATTCGCCTCTGGGATTTTGATGCCGAAGGCATACGCCCTGTGGTGGAAGACGATGCGGCATGCGCAGGTTGCAGTAGCTGTCTTGACGTCTGCCCAGGTATGGGCGTCGAATTCGTACCCCCGCAAGAGGGTGGCCAGGGAGGGATCGAGACCCACCGCCGCTGGGGACCTGTCCTCGAAATATGGGAAGGTCATGCCACGGATGATACGGTTCGTGCTGCCGGAGCCTCCGGAGGGGCGCTTACAGCATTGGCAAATTACTGCCTCAAAGAAGGCGGTATGGGCGGCGTGCTCCACACCGCGGCTGATCCTGCCGACCCGGTGCGCAACCGCACGCGGATCAGCCGCACAGCCGAAGAGTTGCTCGCCGCCACGGGATCACGCTACTCTCCCGCATCCGTGGGAAATGGCTTTGGTGCGCTTGCCGATGAATCGAAGCCCTGCGCTGTCATCGCAAAGCCAAGTGAAATCGCGGCACTTCGCAAAACAGAATCTACCTTCGGAAAAATTGCCGAGAAAGTAGGTGTCACGATGTCGTTTTTCTGCGCCGAGACCCCCTCGACGACGGGTTCGGTGAATCTCGTAGAAAAAATGGGCGTTCCGTTAGAAGAACTCGGTTCGCTCCGCTATCGCGGAAACGGCTGGCCAGGAAATTTCGCCCCGGTAAGAAAAGGGGAGTCCGAAGAAGCGGCTTCGATGACTTACCAAAAAAGTTGGGCATTCCTCCAATCCTACCGCCCCTGGGCCGCTCACCTTTGGCCGGATGGTGGTGGAGAACTCGCGGATATCAGCTGTGGCGATCCGTGGTATACCAAGCCGGATGGGGAAAATCCCGGCACCTCACTCGTCGTCGTACGCACCGAACGCGGTCGCGCTCTTGTAAAAGCCGCTATGGAAAAAGGCTATCTTCATCTTATCCCCGCCGAGACGTGGAAACTCGATGGCTCTCAGGAAAACCTTCTCAAAAAGAAAGGTTCCGTATGGGCTCGGGTCGTCGCGATGAAGCTGCTCGGGATGGACGTCCCGAAATACTCGGGGCTCTCTCTCTTCCATTGCTGGAAAAAACTCACTCCTGGCGACAAACTGAGGTCGAGCGTGGGCACCGTGCGCCGCGTTTTGAAGCGAGGTTTACGTCGCGGGGTGACGCTAGATACAGGAAAGGCAAAGCCCGTCCCTGCACCGCATATCTGATAATAAGGTAACAAAATTTATATGAAAAAACGTAAAGGAATCATCTTGGCAGGTGGCACTGGAAGCCGCCTTTTCCCAATCACTCGGGTCGTAAGTAAGCAGCTGCTACCTGTTTACGATAAGCCCATGATCTACTACCCGCTCTCGGTGCTTATGCTCGCCGGGATTCGTGAGATCTTGATCATCACAACTCCCCATGATGAAAAAGATTTCAAAACGCTCCTCGGTGATGGAACGCAGTGGGGGATCGAGATCACCTATAAGGTGCAGGCCAAGCCAGAAGGATTAGCGCAGGCATTTATTCTTGCGGAAGAATTCCTCGATGGTCACCCATCGTGTCTCATTCTTGGAGATAATTTATTCTATGGGAAGCAAGTGATGGATGCTCTCGAAGAGGCAATGTCCCACAATGAAGGAGGATACGTTTTTGGTTACCATACTACGGAGCCCGAGCAGTATGGCGTGGTGGAGTTTGATAAGAATGGTAAAGTGCTTTCGATTGAAGAGAAGCCAGAGAATCCGAAATCGCGCTACGCGGTGCCTGGACTGTACTTCTTCGATGAGCGCGCCCCGGCTTTCGCAAAAGGTCTCACTCCTTCCAAGCGCGGAGAGCTTGAAATTGCCGATCTGATTACCTGCTACCTCAAAGAAGAATCTCTAAAGGTGGCTCTTTTCGGGCGAGGCACTGCTTGGCTCGATACGGGTACTCCGGATGGGATGGCTCACGCGACGCAATTCGTTCAAGTGATTCAACAGCGCCAGGGACTGAAGATTGCCTGCCCGGAAGAAATCGCATTCGAGGCGGAGTGGATCAGCCGTGCCGATCTTGAGCAATCGGCAGATAACTACGCGAAAACTGAATACGGGAAATATCTCCTCGCGATCCTGGCAGAGGCCGATGCAGTAGTGTGAGCCTAGTCCGCCGTCGCATGCTTTGGTGGCCAACCTGGAAGGGTTGGCTGCTTTTGTGTGCGGCGGTATTGCTCCCTCCGGTATGTTGGGCGCTATGGGGTGAATCCTATCTCGCATCTTCAGCTCGGGTATCTGGCGCGAAGATACTCGTGGTGGAAGGCTGGATAGGCAGGGTCGCACTCGGGGGCGCTGCCGAGGAATTCAAGCGTGGCGGCTATGAGCAAGTGATTGCTGCGGGCTGCTGGTCTGATGACCGGGCGTGGAGTTTCGCTGGAGTCGCTCAGAAAGAACTCAAGAAACAGGGCGTTCCTCCCGAAGCGATTATTGAGGTTGCTCTTGGTGATGTGGCTCGGCAGCGTACTTTCAAGACGGCGCAGGCAGTGGCGGCGGAACTCGAGGGTGATATCGGCGCAATTAACGTGTTCACCTTGGGGGCTCACGCGCGCCGGAGCGGGGCGGTTTACCGGAAGGTGTTTCCTGAAAAAACGGCAGTGGGTAGGATTGGTTGGTGGAGTCGAGATGCGCAGGAGAAAAACTGGTGGGATTCGACGGCACGCAGCAAAGAATTTATGACCGAGACAGTCGCATACTGGGTTGAAACCCTCTTTGGTGGAGGACGCTAGAACGAAAAGATGAACCGTAATTACATTCTATTTGGCGCTGTATTGTTGGCATTTTTTGGCTGGCCTCTTTTTGAGCTGGCGCGCTATGCTTTGGGGACGGATCTGCACTCCCATGTAGTCCTCGTGCCGCTGATCTCGGCCTGGCTTTTTTGGCAGGAGCGTGATCGCTTTTTTAGTGCAGCAGGGCCGCCGGCAAAGGTGGCTGCAATTGGTTGTTTCGTAGCCGCACTCGGGATGCTGGTTTTGTGGCGTATCTGCCCAGGTCTAAGTGAAAATGACGGACTTTCCGTAGCGGCGCTCGGATTTGTGATCGCGGTCCTCGGTGGCGGCTTTCTCTTTCTTGGGGTGAAAGGAATGCGGGCGGCAATGTTTCCTTTCGTGTTCTTGATTTTTACAATTCCGCTCCCGGATGCGGCTACCGAGAAGATTGAAGATATTTTGGTATTGGGATCTACGGAGGTGGCGGACTGGCTTTTTAATATCACGGGAACGCCTGTTTTCCGGCGTGGGAGTTCCTTTGAGCTGCCTGGAATCGTATTAAACGTGGCGCGCGAGTGTAGTGGGATCCGATCGAGCTGGGTGCTTTTTATCACGAGTGTGCTGGCTTCGCACATGCTCTTAAAGAGCAATTGGCACCGTGCTATTATCCTACTCTTCATCGTGCCATTAGGCATCGCCCGGAACGGGCTTCGTATCCTCACGATAGGTCTTCTCTGTGTCCATATCAGCCCGGATATGGTGCATAGCTTTATTCACGAGAAAGGCGGGCCGATCTTTTTCGCTCTTTCGCTGGTGCCGCTATTCGTTTTACTTTGGTTCCTTTGGCGGCGTGAGAATTCAAAGGAGGGGAAGGATTAGGTGGCTGCGCAGCAACAGTGGGTATGGCTTTATTGGCTGGCATGTGGGCTCGCTCTGGCGACGGGGCCGCTTGCTTTGGTGCGTAAGCGTACGGTCGCGAGTTGGTTGTTTCTTGTAGGCGTTTATCTTTTGGCTGCGGAGATGGCGCTCTGTGGATTGGCTGCAGGTGCGGGGGGGGATGTGGGGGGAACACTTGGTTGGCTGGCGTGGGCTTTTGTCTTGCGAGGGGTGATTCCGGTGGTGTGGCTTGCGTTTAGCCTGATTTATTGCCGAGGGAATGGGCGAGAGTTTCTTAAGGGATGGTGGCCGCTTTTAGTGGGGATGTTGGTCGTGCCTTTGGGGGCTGTGATTGTGGGGGGAGGAAAAGGGCTCTTCTTACTAGAGCCGGTGGAGGGGGCGGAAAATGAGTTGGTGGCTAGTTATGGTTGGTCGGCGAAGGTGGTGTCGATTACGGTGCTTGCGGCGGCGCTTTTAATTTTGGTGAATTTGGAGAAGACGTTCCGCACGGCGGTGGGGACGATGCGGTGGCGAGTGAAGTTTTTCATTATTGGGCTGGCGGCGATTTTTGGGATGCGGATTTATACGATGAGCCAGGCGCTCCTTTTTTCGGGGCTTGATCCTGGGCTCCCAGTGCTCGATGCGGCGGCTCTTTTGGTGGGGTGTGGGGTGATGGCTGCAGGGTATGCTCGGAGCGGATTTTCGGAGCTGGATATCTATCCATCGCGTGCGGTATTGCAGAGTTCGGTGACGGTGTTTGTGGTGGGGGGGTATCTTGCGGTGGTGGGGATTTTGGCTCAGGTGATTGCGTGGCTTGGTGGTGTGGGGGCGTATCAGGCGAAGGCTTTGGTGGTCTTGGCGGGATTGGTGGGGCTGGTGTTTCTTTTACTGTCCGACCGTTTCCGCCTTGCGGTGAAGCAATTTGCGGCGCGGAATTTTTCGAGGCCGCAGCATGATTTTAGAAAGGTGTGGACGGCGTTTTCTGAGGGCGTCGCGCCGGCGCTCAATGATGGAACGCGCTATGATCTTGCGGGGGCGATTGCGAAGCTTTTTTCGGAGACTTTTGAGGCGCTTTCGGTGACGGTATTTCTTCCTGCTGAAAATGGGGCGCGCCTGGAAATGGCGGCGACGACTTTTACCGGGAATCGAGCGGATGGTGATACGGCTTTTTCGAGGGTAGATGAAGTGGAGGATGCTCTGGGTGGAAGTGAGGTGGCGTTGTATAACCTTGATGCTTCTCAGGAGCTGTGGGCGGGGGATCTTCGAGAGGGGGCACCGGTGCAATTCGAGAATGGGGGTGAGCGCTATCTGATTCCGTTTATCAAAGATGGGGCGCTTCTGGGGCTTGCTGTTTTGGGAGATCGAGTGAGTGGGAAGTTATACACGGTGGAAGAGGAGGAGTTGCTTAGGTGTCTTTCGGAGCAGACTTCGGCGTCGCTTCTCAACTTGTCATTGCGAGATGATTTAATGGCAGCGCGTGAGCTGAAGGCGGCACAGCAGATGTCGACGTTTTTTGTGCATGATATGAAGAATGCGGCGCATAGTCTTCGCTTGATGACGAAGAATGCGGTGGTGCATTACGAGGATCCGGATTTTAAGCGGGATTTGATGAAGGGGCTTGAAAATACCTCAAGTAAGATTGAGACGATGGTGGCGCGCTTTGCTTCATTTAAGGATAAGTTGGTGCTAAAGCGGAGTGAGGCTGATTTGGCAGTGGTTGTGGGGGAGGCGATTGATCAAGTGGTGGAGAAAGCGGGGGTTGAGATTGAGCGTGAATTGCCGGGTGTGCCGGGGGTGATGATTGATGTGTCCCAGATTCAATCGGTGGTGACGAATTTGATCTACAATGCGATGGAGGCGATTGTGGATGATGGAGAGGGGAGCGGAGCCGTATGGGTGGAGACGCGTGGGTTCCCAGATGGGAGGGCGCAGTTTAGCGTGCGGGACGATGGACCGGGGATGCGGGAGGAGTTCGTGAGGGATGGGCTGTTTCGTCCGTTTCATTCGACTAAGTCGAAAGGGCTTGGGATTGGGATGTTTCAATCGAAGACGATTGTCGAAGCTCATGGGGGGAAGTTACTCGTGGAGAGTGTGGTCGGAGAGGGAACCGTTTTTACCATTCAATTACCAAAACCTGATAGCGAGACGAACTAAATGGAGCCTAAACCTACAATCCTACTCGTCGATGACGATGAAGAAATTCGCACGCAACTTAAATGGGGGCTTGCGGATACTTATACGATAAAGCAGGCGGCAGATCGTGCGGAGGCGATTGCGATGTTTAAGGAGCATTCACCTATGGTGACGCTGCTGGATTTGGGGCTTCCTCCTCATCCGAATAGTCCGGAGGAGGGGATGGCGGCACTGGCATCGATTCTGGCTTTTGATCCTGGGGCGCGTGTGGTGATTGCATCGGGGCAGGGAGATAAGGAGAATGGGCTCCGTGCGATTGGCTCGGGGGCGGTGGATTTTTTGGTGAAGCCGGTGGATATTGAGGAGGTGCGGCACGTGGTGAGGCGTTGTGTGAACGTGGCTGAATTGGAGGCGAAGTATCAGGAGGCGCAGGCGAAGCTGGCGCCGAAGGCATTCGAAGGGATTTTGGCGGAGAGTGATGAGATGCAGACTGTCTTTAAGATGGTGAAGAAGGTGGCGAAGTCGATGGCTCCGGTGCTGGTTCTCGGTGAAAGTGGGACGGGAAAGGAGATGGCTGCGGGCGCGGTGCATGCGCAGAGCGATCGCAAGAAGGGGCCGTTTATTGCGATTAATTGTAATGCGATTCCGGAGAACCTTATCGAGAGTGAACTCTTTGGGCATGAGAAGGGTTCGTTTACAGGTGCGACAACGCAGCGGAAGGGATTGATCGAAACGGCAGCGGAGGGGACACTTTTTCTTGATGAGATTGGTGAACTTCCGGCTCCAATTCAGGTGAAGTTATTGCGTTTCCTTCAGGAGAAAAAACTCCAGCGGGTAGGTGGACGTGAGGAATACACGATCGATACACGAATCGTGGCGGCGACAAATGCGGATCTTAAAGACGCGATCAAAGAGGGGACGTTCCGGGAGGATCTTTACTTCCGCCTTGCTGTGGTGGTGCTTACGCTTCCGCCGCTGCGGGAGCGTGGGGAGGATGTGCTGTTGCTGGCGAATGCGTTTTTGAAAAGTTACGGTGAGGAGAATGGGAAGACTGGGCGCACTTTTTCGCCTGCCTCACTTCGTGCGATTCTTAAGCACTCGTGGCCGGGAAATGTGCGCGAGCTCCAGAATCGTGTACAGCGTGCAGTGCTGATGGCTGATGGAAAGCGGGTCTCTCCGGAGGATCTCGAGCTAGAGGACGAGGCGGGTGATATGCCAATCATAACGCTGAAAGAGGCTCGCGAGCATCTCGAGCGACGGATGACTGAGGCTGCACTTTCACGGAATACTGGTAACGTCTCTGCTGCGGCGGTGGAACTGGGTGTCTCCCGCCCGACACTTTATGAGCTTATGGACAAGCTGGGCATTCACCGATCAAAGAAAACGACGGCTGTCCAAACTTCGACTGCCAAAAGTGACGATCCTGCGTAATTTCTCTAGCTGATCACTATCTGATTTTTTTTAAATGAAACACTCTGTTCATCTATCCACGCTCCGCTCCCGGGTCACTGCAATTGTTCTTCCACTTCTTGGGTGCGTTCTCCTCGCGAGTTGCTCCAAAGAGGCGCGCCTTGAGAAGGCACTCGTGAGTGGCGAATCGTATCTCGCCGAGCGCGACTTTGATGCCGCCCGTATCGAGTTCATGAATGCTTTTCGTCTTGCTCCGGCGAGTTCGGAGGCGATTGCGGGGCTTGGGCGTTCGTGGTATGGGACTGGTGCTCCAATTACGGCGTTGCCGTTTCTCTTTGAGACGAAGCGTGTCGATCCCGAAAATATCGCTGCGCGAGTCGATCTCGCCTATGCCGCAGTGGATGTGAGTGATCTTACCGCAGCGCGCACGGAAGCGCTTGGGCTTCTTGATCTCATGCCGGAAAGCCCAGATGGAATGATCGTGCTTGCAGATTCTGTGCGTTCGGAGGCTGAGGCAGTGGCGGCAGAAAGTAGGCTCGCCGCTCTGCCCGAGACTGCTCGAAATACTCCGGCGTTCTTTGTGGCTAAGGCGACGATTGCGGCCAAGCGTGGGGATCTGAATGGTGCGATGTCGCTTGCTGATCGGGCTCTTGCGCTCGACGAAAAATCACCCTTCGCACTTGCCTCTAAAGGTAATTTGCAGATCGCGAATAATGAGATCGAGGCTGGCCTCGAAACACTCAAATCTGCTGCTGCAGTGTCCCCGCCAGGGGCGCGCACGGCTCTCCGCTATGCGACCTTACTGGCGCAATCGAACCGCGTTGATGAGGCGAAATCCTATCTCGAAGAGCTTACCTCAGAGATTCCCTCGCTGGTTCCCGCTTGGCAGCTCCTCGCCGAACTCGCTCTCCAGCGTGGTGATTATGAAGAAACGCTCGATCTCCTGGCGAACGTGTTTTCCCGCTATCCGATTTCGCTCAATGGACGCGTGGCGGAAGCTCAGGCTCTCATCAAACTGGGGCGGCCGAAAGAGGCTATCGAGAAACTCGAAAAAACCGCAAAGCTCAAATTCTACGATCGCAATCCCATCATCGATTTTAATCTTGGTCTTGCCTTCCTTGCGACCGAAGAGCGCACCCGAGCGTATGATGCGCTTCAGCGCGCGACCTCGAATCAGCCCGGCTACGTGGATGCGCTTCTTGTCCTCTCGGGCATGGCGCTTGAAGATGGTCAGCCTGGCCAGGTTGTCACCGCGATGGAGACGGTCCTCAAGGCGCGCCCTGGATTTGCCAAAGCTGAAATTACGCTCGCAGATGCGCATCGTCGACTCGGCCAATACGAGGAATCCGCCGCAGTTTTCCAGAAGCGGATCTCAGAAGGCCGGGGCAGCGCTGACGATCATGTCTTCCTTGGCTCTGTTCTTCGCCAGCAAGAGGACCTTGCTGGAGCCCGCCAGGCATTCGAAAAAGCCGCCGAGATTGCTCCCGAAAGTCACGTCCCTAAATTCTATCTCGCCGAACTCGATCTGAAAGAAGGCGACTACGAGTCCGCTGAGAAAGGCATCAGTGCTCTTACTAGCAACGAGGCAATCTCGGCAGAGGTCTACTACACCCTTGGCCGTATCTACCGTGCTGCTGGGAAAAGTGCTCAAGCAGAAGAAGCCTTTCTGAAAGCTTCGGAATTGCGTCCTTCCTATATCCAAGCTCACGAGCGACTTGTCGATAGTTATGCTCGTGAAGACCGCCTCGAGAAAGCTCTCGCCCAGCTGGATAAGCTTCTTGAAAATACGCCGTCACACTCGCCTGCGCTCATCCGCAAAGCACTCATTCATGAGCGTCTTGGCGAGCCGCAAAAAGCAGTCGATACCTACAATTCGCTCAGCCAGACCGACCCAGAATCCACCATTGCGTGGAATAACCTCGCCTATTTCTTCGCCACCGAATTCAAGGACTACGACAAAGCTCTGGAATACGCCGAGCGCGCGCGCGCACTCAGTCCCGAGGATCCTGCCGTCGCCGATACTCTCGGGTGGATCTGTTTTCTTAGAAACGACCTCGATCGTGCCGCTGCCCTTGTCCGAGAGGCTTCCGCAAAACTCCCCGATGCCGCTGAGGTGGATTACCACCTTGGCATGATCAATTACATGTCCGGAGACCTCGCTGGAGCAAAAAATAATCTCGAACGCGCAGTCGCCAAAGACCAAGAATTTCGTGGTCGCGACGAAGCGATCGCCCGCCTCGCGATCCTCGATCCTTCAAAAAAGACCGCCGATCCTGCCGCGTCGGGCTCCGTTGCTCTCGAAAAACTCTTCGCCGCCCAGCCCGGCGATCCAGTAGTCGGCGTGCGCCTCGCTGAAACCTATCTCGCTGAAGGCAAAACTGCCGACTCCGCCCGCGTCTACCAGGCACTGCTCGATCGCAATCCTCGCTTCGTGCCCTCACTCATCGCCCTTGCTCAATTTGCCCTCCAAGACGGGGATTCCGCTCGAGCTACCGAATTAGCTACCAGTGCTCGGGAGGCCTCACCTGGAAATACAGATTCGGCAGCCATTCTTGGCCAGATCGCACTCGGTAAAGGTGATCTCAGTCGTGGCCAAAGCCTTCTTGGTGAAGCTCTTCGTGATCGTGCCGCTGCTCCGAAAATTGTCTCCGATTACATCATCGCATCCTATAAGCTTGGGCGGATCGAAGACGCTCGGGACGCCGCTCAGCGCTCGGCCAGCATTCCAGCTGCGCAGAAATTCCTCACTCTCACCGCACCCGGAGCCATTGCTGATCCTGCCGCGCTCGCTCTCTCTGAAGCCGTCATTACAGGCTCCGAAAAGGCACCTTCACTTGTGCTTCCCGCCGAAATTCTCAAGGCCAACACCGCCCTCCAAAGCGGCGATGCCACTGCCGCCGAATCCCGACTCCGTGATGTCTTAAAAACCGTCCCCGCCCACCCGGTCGCCGCGAGAGATCTTGCTGCCAGCCTTGTCATTCGCCACGCCAAGGCTCCTGCGGAATCGAAAGCGCTCCTCAAAGAATCCGAAGAGCTCATCGCCGGAGCCCGCTCCAAGCTTACGGGCGACCCACTCTCCGCCGCAATCTTTGGAAGCACCCGATTCTTCGAAGGTGACCCTTCTGAAGCCGCCTCCATTATTTCGGCTGCAGCAACGCGCCTCGGTAAAAACGCCTTCGCTCCATTTGCACACTACATCCTTGGAAAAGCGCTCGTTGCTGAAGGGGACATGGCAGGTGCCGAGCGTGCGTTCAAGGCTGCGCTATCTACTGGATTGGGAGAACCCTTTGCTGCCCAAGCTCAAATTCCTCAAGAATAAGCGGTTTACAATATTGAGGTGCTATTAAGTTGTTCATAGTTAGCTTGTTATACGGGATTGTTGAGCAGGATGGCGATAGCGTGTCAGAGTTCTTTACATTCTTCATTGTTACCCTGGCTTGAATCTACCCCCTAAATATTTTTCAAGTTATAACTCCTTCATATTCAGTATTTAAGTTCTCTGATTTCACACTTGGCACGGCGACTGCTTCCCCTAGAGCAGGATACTAAATCCACACCAAACAAATACTATGAAAATCGCAACTACACTCAAAGCAGCTGCTGCTACTCTTACAATCGCTGGAACAATCGGTGGTGCTCAGGCAATGATGATCGCCGGTGGAATCACCTTCGACGGTGGTGCTACTCTCGACAGCGTTAACATCGGAGAAGCCACTCAGGTCGTTTCTTGGGACTCCACTACGGTTGACCAGGCATCCGGCGACTTCGCTGCTGTTGGCCTCTCTGACGGCGACGCAGCTACATTCGCACCAGGTTGGACCTTCGGTTCTGGCCAGCCAATGCTCTGGACTGCAGGTGGATTCACTTTCAATCTCAGCGCTTCCAGCATCACGCTTCAGAACACCAACTTCCTCCTCGTTGAGGGAACTGGATTCATCGTCGGAAACGGCTTTGACCAGACTGCTGGCACTTTCTCCTTCAGCACGCAGGAAAACGACGTCAACGGACGCTTCTCCTTCTCCGCTTCAGGTGTTGCTACTCCACAGTCCACCAGCGTTCCTGACGGCGGTGCCACAATCGCTCTTCTCGGTCTTTCCCTCCTCGGTCTCCAGGGAGCACGCAAGGCAATCGCTAAGCGCAACGCATAGTCTCCTTTAGACTAGCAATCATTCTTCGGAAGGCCGGAAGCGAAAGCTTCCGGCCTTTTTTTGTGGCGGTCATCGAAGCGGTGCTATTTCGGGGGCTTCTGCAATTAGCGGGGGCCTAGCTCCAGGCCTCCCAGGTGGAGCAAGAGCCGAATCCGGAATGCCTTGGAATGTGGAGCCCTCTCGCGTTGCATACGAGCCTTTGGATTTCGCTATGTATACTTTCGCTTAGCGCGTTGGTTATCCGGTGTCGGAAGTAGTTAGGGATCTGTTCCCGATGTTTGCGTAGTGTCCGGGCGGCTTTGACCGCCGCCGGTCTCTTGGCGTCGCACCTCCCGTCCGAACCATTTCTTGAGGTGTTCCCTGCGCTCCTCTCCGTCGCTGCAGTTTAAGTAACATCCGGTAAAGCCCAGGCTTTCGACGTTCTGAGGTGCTGCTCCACCAGCTCGATAAAGCGTGCGACGTGCTTTTCTGGTAGGCTCTCGGGGCTGTAGAGGAGGTGGTAGCGGGCTCCTTTGAGCGTATAGTCCCCCTGTGCCAGGACTCCTTATTCTCTCTGCGGCGCGTCTCATCAACCGCTTTACCCATCAGTGCATCAGACAACCGTTCGCTGACAAGCTCCGCGTTCCGGCAGCTTTCACGGACTGCTTTCGCGTAGGCTGGCGACATGTCTGCGGCGACCGCTTGCGCACTCTTGCTCCCCCGCGAACCGCAACACGTGGAAGGCCTCTTTTCCTGATTCCGCGCTCCTGCCTTCCGTTACTTCTGGCACCCGCCCTTCATTCAAGTCGTTGAGGAAGGTGGTGAAAGCCCTGCCGCCACGCCACTGCTTCTCATCGACCGCCAGACGGCGAGCGCCTCGGAGTCCAGCGTCCAGCGCGTACTGCTCTCTGCTCACTGAACCGTGACCATGGAGGTCTTTCGGTTTGGATAGGTGACTCTGGGCGCCCTTGCCGAGATCGTGGTTTCGAGCAGCATGGTGTCGAGGTGCCTCCAGGAGCGCTCGCTGTAATCTTTGATCGTGAGCTGCTGCCCTTTTTCGCACCAGCCGAGTCCCAGAGGCAAGGGTGACACGCACCTCTACCTTCTTAGCTTCCATGTCTAGATCGACGGACTCAATTTTCCAAGGTGCCGTGAAGTGAGGGGTTTTCGCGTGAAATTCTTTGGTATTCACCCGGGGACACTGGATCACGTCCCCTCGTGCGCAAATCCCCCTCGTTCGATCCTGCTATTTCCAGAGTATCCGCACCACTAGGCCTCCGAGTGGAGCCCCTAAGATTGGCGCGATCACGTAGACCGTAAGCCAGCCGCTCCCATTAAAGGAAAACGGCACAGCCCCCCATCCTGCAAGTGTGGCAAAGATTCGCGGTGCAAGATCGCGCGCAGGATTGAATCCAGCCATCGAGAGTGGTGCGAAAAGGCAAATTAAGACTGTGAGCGCCGCCCCGATTGCGATGGGCGTCAATGCTCCTGGAGCAGCCGCGTTCCGCTTCTCGGTATATCCGAATACCACCATGGCTAAGAGTGCCGTTCCCAAAAGCTCCGCCGCAAATGCCTGCGCCCATGGCACGCGCACTCTCTGTGACTCCTCTACCGGGAGCCCCCCTGGCGGTGGGTAAAATTCTCCGAAAATCATCGCCGTCGCCTCGCTCCCTGGCGCTCCCCGCGTGATGCCGTTTTCGGCCTCATACTTCGTAAGCGCCGGGGCAAAGAGTAAAAACACCATCGCTGCCGCCGCAAATGCTCCCAGAAATTGAGCCGCAATATACGCCGGCACATCCTTCCAGGGCGTTTTCTTGAAAAGAGCCAGCGCAATCGTGATCGAAGGATTCAGGTGAGCGCCGCTCACCGCGCCGGTGGTGTAGATTGCTACGGTAAGCCCTAGTCCCCACACCGCGGCGACCTGAAAGAGCCCTTGGAATGCGCCCATTGCGACCGCGGCTGCTACTGAGCCCAGCCCGAATAGCACCAGGATAAACGTGCCGAGAGCCTCGGCGAAAAAACGGCGTCGTAGCGAAATCATGGCATTTTGGCCTGGCGATAGCCAGCAGCAAAGGCTTCAAAGACAAGGCGAATCTCATCGCGCACCTGGCGGAATGCCGCGAGGAGCTCCGCATCTCCCGTCGCCATCTTTGGCGGATCTTCAAATCCCCAGTGATAGCGGTTTACCTGCCCCGGGAAAGTTGGGCAAGCCTGATCGGCGCGGCCGCAAACCGTCACCACCGTATCGACCGGTTTCTCCAAAAAATCATTCAGGTGCTTCGAGTGGTGGCCAGAGGCATCGATTCCAATTTCATCGAGAACCTTAATTGCCAGTGGATGCACCTGGCCGGTAGGATTCGATCCCGCACTGGCGACCTCAAAGAGATCGCCCGCAGAATGTCTCAGGATTCCTTCAGCCATATGGCTTCGGCATGAATTTCCTGTACAAAGAATGAGAATGAGTGGTTTAGACATGGGTGGTGGGGCAGCAGGTATTGATTTCAGATTCATTAGACACGCGAAGCTCCGGGTGGCCTGAGCAGCAGTCTTTGGTGAGATAGTCCAGGAGATGGCGCATCGCGTCGTACTCCAGTTTGTAAATGATCGAGCGTCCTTCGCGGTGTGAGGTCGCAAGCCCCGCATGGCGGAGCTCCTTGAGGTGGAAAGAGAGGGTTGATTTGGCGACTTTGAGTTTTTCAGCCAGCGCGCCTGCCGGCATTCCGGATTCGCCGGCCACCACAAGCACGCGAAACGCATTAAGCCTGATTGGCTGAGCAATTGCCGATAGCGCCTTACTTGCCTCAATTAGTTCCATACTTCGATAATCATTGAAATAAATAATCAAAAAACAGGCGGCATTCAATTTGAATGCCGCCTGTAAGAAAATGGTGGCTCGAGACGGAATCGAACCGCCGACACAAGGATTTTCAATCCTCTGCTCTACCAACTGAGCTATCAAGCCTTTACCGATACTACAATCTGGAAATCTCCAGAATACCCGTAGATCGGGAGGATTCTTTAAACCGAACTTCGAAATGACACAACCGAGATTTTACGCTTTTTCCTAGAAATGAATTTTTAGGTGCCATCCTTATTTCCGGTCAATTTTGAGATTTTCGCAAAAAAAGTGCTTCATTGTTGACAATTAGGTGGATCAGAAGGTAAACTTTCAAAAACTATATGTGACGGAATTTTAGAAAATATGGTATTTATATAAAAGTCTTGCCAAACCGACTTCTTGCGGACTATAGTATTAACACACAATGAACTTTTTAGGTCGGTCGAAAGACCAGCCAGCATTCAATATCTCCCCCGGTATTTATTCAACAAACACGCGATGAACACGGAAATCCAAACAGTCGGCGAGGCCGCACCCGCAAACGAAGCCGAGGCAGTTGCGGACTTCATCATGTTCACCCAGCGATCCTTCCTCTTGGATCTCTCGAAGTCTTTGAACGAAGGGAACGTATCTTACGCCCAGTTCTTCCTCCTCGGGTATCTCGCTAATGAGCAGTATCTCTCGATGACGGACATCGCGAAGAAGATGGCACACTCCACTGCTGCTGCGACCGGCCTCGTGGATCGTCTCGAAAAGCTTGGCTATGTCGAGCGTGTCCATGCTGCTCATGATCGCCGCAAAGTCATGGTGCAAATCACCGAAAAAGGTCGCGAACTTGTAGGCTCCCTCCGTGGAGGCATCGCCGATAGCGTTGCCGATCTTATGGACAATATGGACGGCAGCGAGCGCGAAAAAATCGTCTCACACGCCGGATCCATCTCCGCCGCCCAGCGATAGCACGCTTCGATTCACGAGCACCAGCTTGTGATTACAACAATCGAAACCTTTCCCGCTCTAGCCGAAATCCCGGGGCTAGAGCACGGCTTCACTCTCCGAATCCCCGGAGTGGATGTCGCCGCCGACCGCGAAACCGTCGTCGCCCGTCTCGATCCCCATTGGGGGGAAATCGTTTCCGGCCAACTTTGGAGCGCCGAGCAAATCCACGGCTCCCAAATCGCCGAAATATCCGGAGCCACTCCCGCGCTCATCCCCGGAGTCGATGGTCTCATCGCTCAATCTCCCGGCTCACACCTCGGAATCCTCGTCGCCGATTGCGCCGCCGTTTACGTCCTCGACCCAGTCCGAAAAGCCTGCGGCCTCTTCCACTCCGGAAAAAAAGGCACCGAACTCGGCATCGTTCCCCAGGGAATCAACATGCTTATATCCGCCGGATCACGCCCGGCAGATCTCATCGTCCAGGTAGCCCCCTGCATTCGCCCGCCACTTTACGAGATCAATTTCCCCAAGAAAATTCGCGAAGACGCCCTCGCCGTCGGCATTCCCGAAAATCAGTTTTTCGATTGTGGCACCTGCACCGGCCAGCAAGTCGATCGCTATTACTCCTACCGCATCGAAAAAGGGAAAACCGGTCGAATGCTCGCCTTCGTCGGATTCGAGGCGTAAGCCTTGAGCATGGCCGAACGCATCTTTGATCCTGAAGAACCTGAACTCATGGATCGGGAAGGGGACTTCACCCCCGAATGGGATAAAGACCTCGCCAATCTCCGCGGCCTCAATCGGCACTTTGGTGCCCACCGCATCATCCGGCAGTTTTTCGAAAGCCTCCACATCTCCCCCGGTGAGCCCATCACCGTCCTCGATCTCTGCACCGGCTCCGCCGATCTGCCCGCTCATCTCGTAGATCTCGCCCGCGCCGCCGGAATCGATCTCAAAATCGATGCCATCGATCTCCACTCAGCCACCTTGCAGGGCGCACGATCCCACCTCGGAGAGAAATACCCCGAAATCTCCCTCCACCAGGCCGATGTCCTCACCGATCTACTCCCGTCCCCGAAATACGATCTCGTCCTCTGCTCGCTCGCCCTCCATCACTTCACCGAAGAAGACGCGGTAAAACTCCTCACCCGCATGCGTCAGCACGCCACCCGAGGGCTTCTCCTTGCCGATCTCGAGCGCTCCCTTCTCTGCACCACCGCCGTCTGGCTCGTCACCGCCCTCATTTACCGTGATCCCATGACCGTCATCGATGGCCGCCAAAGCGCCGCCGCCGCCTTCTCCAAAGCTGAGCTACTCGAGATGATCGAAAAAGCCGGGTGGCGAAATGAAGGCCCCATCCGTCACCGGCAGTTTCCCATCGGGAGACAGGCTGTCTTCCTTGAGATCCCGAGCTGACCCCGCTACGGGTAGCGGAATGAATCCAGGATACTGTTACCTCGTAGGCGCCGGCCCCGGCGATCTAGGCCTCTGCACCCTTCGCGCCAAAGAGCTCATCGAGCAGGCTGACGTACTCGTCTACGATTACCTCTCCAATCCCGAAATGCTCCGCTGGACCCCGGAAGGCTGCGAGCAAATCTACGCCGGAAAAAAAGCCGGCGATCACGCCATCCCCCAAGGCGGCATCAATCAGCTCCTCATCGACAAAGCCAAAGAAGGCAAAACCGTCGTCCGTCTCAAAGGCGGGGACCCCATGGTCTTCGGCCGAGGCGGTGAAGAAGCCCAAGAACTCCGCGCCGCCGGCATCCCCTTCGAAATCGTCCCCGGAATCAGCTCCACCATCGCCGGTCCCTGCTACGCCGGAATCCCCGTCACCCACCGCGCCCACAATACCCAGCTCACCATCTTCACCGGCCACGAAGATCCCACCAAAGCTGAAAGCAGCATCGATTACGAGCAAATCGCCAAAGCCCCCGGCACCAAAGTCATGCTCATGGGCGTCGGGCGAATGGCACCCATCACCGAATCCCTCATCAAAGCCGGAGCTGCGCCCGAAACCCCCGTAGCCATGGTTCGCTGGGCCACCACCGGCCAACAGCAAACCCTCGTCGGCACCCTCGCCACCATCGCCCAGAAAATCGAAGACACCGGCTTCAAAGCCCCCGCCGTCTGCACCATCGGCGACGTCGTAAACCTCCGGGAAGAAATCAACTGGTTCGAAGAACGCCCCCTCTTCGGCAAATCCATCGTCGTCACCCGCACCAGAAAACAAGCCGGCGACCTCAATCGCAAGCTCGCCCTCCTCGGAGCCGACGCCTACGAAATCCCCACCATCCGCATCGATCCCCCCAAAGACATGCTCGCCTTCGGCGAACTCGTCCGCGACTCCCACACCTACGATTGGATCGTCTTCACCAGCCCAAATGCCGTCGATGCCTTCTTCGACGTCTTCTTCAAGCTCTACAAAGACGTAAGATCAATCGGCGGAGCTAGAATCGCCGCCATCGGCCCAGGAACAGAAAAAAAGGTAAACGCCGCCCGCCTCACCGTAGACCTCCTCCCCGACCAACCCGGCGTCGCCGAAAACCTAGTAGAATGTCTCCTCCGTGAAAACGGCACCGTAGACCACCTAAAATTCCTCTACGTAAAAGCCGAAGAAACAAGAGACGTCATCAACGAACTCCTCACCAAGCAGGGCGCAATCGTAGACGAAGCAATCGCCTACCGCACCGTCCCTGAAACAGAAGACCCCACCGGCGGCCAAGCCCGCTTCAAAGAATCCGGAGCCGACGTAATCACCTTCACCAGCTCCTCCACAGTAGACCACTTCCTAGACCTAGGCTTCGACATCCCCGAAACCACAAAGATCGCCAGCATCGGCCCCATCACCAGCGCCACCCTAAAAGAAAACGCCCTCCCCGTAGATATCGAAGCCGAAGAACACACCATCCCAGGATTGATTGCCGCGATTGAAAGGTATTTTGCTACATAAAACGTCTGCGCCGTAACATTCTGAAAAACATCCGCTTTTACAGAAACAATGTTGCTGAGTC
>CALAIY010000007.1 GCA_937922595.1 uncultured Verrucomicrobiales bacterium
TTGTTCGATTTCGGCGAGGTCGGTGCGGTTGGCTTCTTGGTAGGAGGCGATGGAGTCCTGGCGTTGTTTGATCTGTTTGCGGACGACGGCGATGGATTCTGCGGGGTCGGGCTCGGTGGCGTCGGCTCCGTGTTTTTCGATGGCGGCGTATTTGAGGGCGGATTTGAGATTGCGGATGACGGTGAGGGCTTTGGTGTCTTTGGCGCGCATGGCGGCCTTCATGTCGTCGGTGAGTTGTGTAGATAGGGTGTTGCTCATGGCGTTGACGTAGTGGCGGGGGGCGGTTTTCTCAACTAGGGACTGGTATGGATGATATTGTGAAGAAGAAAGTGGGTGGCCAGGTGGGGTTGTTTATCGTGGGCTTGGGGCTTGCGGCGATGGGGGGGCTTTTTGTGTGGGCGCTGTGGAAGGGGTATGAGCGGGCGAGGGTGACGCAGGGGTGGGTGGAGAGGCCTTGTGTGGTGGTGAATGCTGAGGTGGAGAGTTTTTTACCGACGCCGCATAGTCCGGTGGGGTTTCGTTTTTTGGTGGAGTATGAGTATGAATTTGAGGGGGAGCGGTATGTGGGGACGCGGTATAAGCGGGTGGATGGGCCGACGAGCCAGAAGGATCGGGCGGAGGGGAGGCTGGAGAAGTTCGCTCCGGGGAAGGTGGTGGTGTGCTATGTGGATCCGGGGGAGCCTTCGGTGGCGGTGCTGAGGAGGGATTCGAGGGGGGCGTTGTATTCGATTTGGTTTCCGGGGTTGTTTATGGTGGGGGGGCTAGGAATTATGGGGGGTGCGGTGAGGAGGATTTTGCGCTAGGGGTGTGGGGATGAAACTTCCGATTCTTTTTTCAGCGTTTGTTTTTGGTATGGCTGTTTCCGCGTCTGCGGGGGAGTCTAAGAAGTTGGTGTTGATTGCGGGGAAGCCGAGTCATCCGCCGCTGATGCATGAATTCCGGGCGGGGGCTATGCTTTTAGAGAAGTGTCTTGAGGGGAGTGGGGTGCTGGAGGTGGAGGTGCATTCGATGGGCTGGGTGGAGGATGAGGCGACTTTTGCGGATGCGGATGCGGTGGTGATTTATGCGGATGGGGGTAAGGGGCATCCTGCGTTGCAGGGGGATCATTTGAAGACGCTGCAGGGGCTGGTGGATCGCGGTGTGGGCTTTGGGGCGATGCATTATGGGGTGGAGACGCCGGTGGGTGTGGCGGTGGATGAATTCAAATCTTGGATGGGTGGGGTGTATCAGAATTCGTATTCGTGTAATCCGATGTGGGAGCCGAAATTTGAGGGGTTTCCGGAGCATCCGACGACGCGGGGGGTGAAGCCTTTTCAGATTAAGGATGAGTGGTATTTCAATCTGCGCTTTGTGGGTGGGCTTCCTGGTGGGGAGCCGGGCGAGGTGGAGGGGATGCAGTTTACCCCGATTCTTGTGGCTAAGCCTTCGGATGATGTGCGGGATGGGCCGTATGTGTATCCGAAGGGGCCGTATGATCACATTGTGGCGGATTCGGGGCGTGATGAGGCGATGATGTGGGCGGTGGAGCGTCCGGATGGTGGGCGTGGCTTCGGATTTACGGGGGGGCATTTCCACATCAATTGGGCGAATGATGATTTCCGAAGGGTGGTGCTAAATACGTTTCTCTGGGTGAGTGGGGCTGAGGTGCCGGAGGGCGGAGTGGCTTCGACGGTGACGGAGGCGGATCTGATGATGAATCTGGATGATAAGGGGAAGAAGAAAGAGAAGAAGACGGCGGCTGTGGGGGGCGGATCGGCTTTTGTGACGCGGCTTCTGGTAAGGGGCGCGGTATCAGATGGTAAAGAAAAGTGAGTGAAATTCTTGAGGATCTTCTAAATTATGGTATTTATATATCATAATGAAGATTTCTCCCCTCAAGATGAATTTACGCGTTGGTGGATTTTCCCTTGTGGAAATCCTTGTGGTGATCGCGGTGATCGGTGTGCTTACGGGGATGGCGATGGTGGCTTACGGGGGGGTGCGGGAGAATGCAGAAAACAACGTTGATTTGCGAAATGCTAAGACAGTGTCGCTAATGGCGATGGCGGTAATTGCCTCTGGGAGTGACGCATTCGATAGTCTCGCTACTGAAGAGGCTGTCGTAGAGCGAGTTCTTCAAGGCGTGTTTATCTTGGGACAAAATGGGACTTCGAGCTTTGCAAGCACTGGGATCGATCCGGCGCTGGAGAACCCTCAGCGGAGGATTTCGCCACTTCTTGACTGGGATCAGACAGGGAAGGTGCTTACGCTAAAATAGGGGCTACTAGTGTGCTTGGCCGAATTTTCGGCGGCGGGTGCGGTCGCGGGGGGCGAATCCTGAGGGGGCGGTTTCCCGGGCTCCGGGTGGGGGTGTCTCGTAGAGGACTTGGGGGAGGATTTTTTCGGGGTCTGCGGAGCGGAGGAGGGGGGCGATGTCGGGGTCGGTGGCGGTGGCTTCTAGGTCGGGGAGGGTGAGAAGCTGTTGGTAGCCGCCGTGGGCGATGTGCTTGCGGACGTCGTTGTTGCGCGAGAGGCGCTGGACGTCGGGGTGGGAGAGGATTTTGGCGAGTTGGGGGTGCTTGCGGAGTTGGGACCAGGCGTCGGGGTCCTTCATGAGGAGAAGGTATTGGGTGAGACGGGTGGCTTCGGGGGTGGCGAGGGGATCGGTGGCTCGGAAGATATTGCCGAGTTTGGAGGTCTCGATGGCGGCGCGGGCGCGGGAGAAGAAGCCGGGTGGGGTGGCGGTGGTGCCGTCTTTGGAGATGGTGGTGGCGTCGGTGGCGGCTAGGTCATCGACGCTGCCGGTGAGGCGGAGGCCTGAGGCGACGGCCCAGAGGAGGAAGCCACTGGGGAGGAGGCTGAGGAGGGCGCCGCTCATTTTTTTGGGGCCTACGGCTTTTCCGCTTCCGGTGAGGCGGGCGATGAGATTGCGGGAGAATAGGCCGAGGGCTCCGTAGGTGAAACCGCCTGCTACCCATGCGGAGTAGAGGACAGTTTTCGCCGAAGGCGCTTCTCCGAGGATGGGGGTGAGCCATTCTTTGCCGTGAAGGAAGACTTGCCAGCCGGCGATTACCCCGATGCCGAGAAATGCCATGCCGAAGAGGAGGCGGCCGACGCCAAAGATGAAGGCGCGGATGGCCCAGATGAGGATGACTCCAATGGCGAGGTAGAGGAGCCAGTCTTGGAGGGTCTCGGGCTGGGGGATGCTGGTGGGCATGGCTAGTCTTTTTGCGGCACGGGCGGTTGTAGCCCGATGTCGCCACGGAGGGCGCGCTGGCGAAGTGCGTGGTCGCAGACTACGAGGGCGGCCATGGCTTCGACCATGGGGACGGCTCGGGGAAGGACGCAGGCGTCGTGGCGGCCGCGGCCTTTGAGGACGGTGCTTTCGTGGGCGGAGGAGACGGTTTCTTGCTCCTGCATGATGGTGGCGGTGGGCTTGAAGGCGGTGCGGAAGACGATGGCTTCGCCATTGCTGATTCCTCCTTGGACGCCGCCGGAGTGATTTTTTCGGGTGCGGACGCGGGCTCCATCCATGTAGAAGGGGTCGTTGTGTTCGCGGCCGGTCATGCGGGTGCCGGCGAAGCCGCTACCGACTTCGAAGCCTTTGGTGGCGGGGATGCTGAGCATGGCTTTGGCGAGGTCTGCATCGATTTTATCGAAGACGGGTTCGCCGAGGCCGGCGGGGCAATTGCGGATGATGCATTCGACGGTGCCGCCGAGGCTATTGCCTTCGGAGCGGGCTTCTTTGATGCGGGCGATCATGGGCTCGACCATGGCTGGGTCGCCGGTGCGTACGATATTCGCTTCGACTTGGGTGGCGGTGATGGTGTCGTGATCGACGTCTGCGTTGAGATCGTGGATGGAACTTACGTATGCGATGATTTCGAAGCCGGGGGCGAGCTCGGCGAGGACTTTCTTGGCGACGGCGGCGGCGGCGACGCGTCCGATGGTTTCTCGTGCGGAGGCGCGGCCTCCGCCTTGCCAATTTCGGAAGCCGTATTTGGCGTCGTAGGTGTAGTCGGCATGTGAGGGGCGATAGCGGGTCGCCATTTCGGTGTAGGCGTCGGAGCGCTGATCTTTATTCCGGACGAGGACGGCGATGGGGGTGCCGGTGGTTTTTCCTTCGAAGACGCCGGAGAGGATTTCGGCTTTGTCTGCCTCATTGCGTGGGGTGACGATTTCGCTTTGGCCGGGGCGGCGGCGATCGAGATCGTGCTGGATGTCTTCTTGGGTGATGGCGATGCCGGGAGGACAGCCATCGATGGTGACGCCGACGCCGCCGCCGTGGGATTCGCCCCAGGTGGAGATTCTGAATAGGTGACCGGTACTACTGGACATTGGGGAAGGGAAATGTTGAAACGGGAAAAGGGAAAGGGCTACGGAAGAGTGAGGCAGGCGGAGGCTAGGGCACACATGCCTTCTTCTCTGCCGGGGAAACCGAGGGTTTCATTGGTGGTGGCTTTGATGCCTACTTGTGATGCGTCGATGCTGAGGGCGGCGGCGATATTTGCTTTCATTGCGGCGGTGTGCGGAAGGATCTTAGGGGCTTCGGCGACGAGGGTGGCATCGACGTTGCCGATGGTGGCATTTCGCGCAGCGATGAGCCCTGCGACGTGCTCGAGAATTTTGAGGCTTGAGATGCCTTTGATCGTCGGGTCGCCGGGTGGGAAGTGGTGGCCAATGTCGGGCTCGCCAAGTGCGCCGAGGAGGGAATCGGCGATGGCGTGGCAGAGGACGTCTGCGTCGGAATGCCCGTCGAGACCTTTGGGGTGGGGGATGGTCACGCCGCCGAGGACGAGGGGACGACCCTCAATAAGGCGATGGACGTCGTAACCGGAACCTACTCGAATATTCATGGTCTAGAGATATTGGTCGAGGGGTAGGTTGCTGTTTTGCGCGCAGATGAAGAATTTATCGGGATGGCTTTCACTTACGCTAAGATCGACGGTGCCTCCGGCAGTTTCTACGAGGAGTTGGCCAGCGGCAATGTCCCATAAGCTGATTTGCTCTTCGATATAGGCATCGAGCCGACCGCAGGCGATGTAGGCCATTGCGAGTGCGGCACTGCCGAGCATACGTGTTTTGCGGACTTCATAGGCGATTGTCTGGAAACGCTTGAATCCAGCGTTGAGCGATTCTCTCGATTTGGAAAAACCTACGGTGACGACTGCTTGCGACATGACATTGCGCTCACTTACCGAAATTTCCTTTCCGTTTAGTAATGGTTTTTCGCCTTTTACGGCGGTGAAGAGTTCATTCACATTCGGCTCTAGAATGACGCCGATGATGATTTCTTCGTTCTTTCGGAGTGCGATTGAAATACAAAAATGGGGGATGCCGTAGAAATAATTTACGGTGCCATCGATAGGATCTACGACCCACTGATATTCGCTATCTTGATTTCCTGCGATGCCTTCTTCTCCATAGATTGCGTGATCGGGAAAGGCTTTGAGTAGAATCTCGGTGATGAGATCCTGGGCTTTTACGTCGAGCTCGAGCTTGATGTCGTGCTTTTGGAAGTCATCGACTTGGAGGTCGCCCTCATAGTTATCCATGAGGAGCTTTCCGGCGGCGCGGGCAGCTTCGGTGGCTGTGGTTAGGAATTCATTCATTTCTTGGTTTTGTGAGAGTTGTGCTTTTCGTCAAAGCGGGCGGCTAGTGCTGCCGGAATAGGGAGCTGATTCTTGAGAAGTGCTTCCATAGGTGAATTTTGGAATCCTACCCACGTTGCCGTTTGATAATCATCCGGGTATTTCACAAAATAGTTGCTGCAGTGCCAACAGAGCGAAGTTTCGAAGACTAGGCTGTCTCCTCCAAAGAACCGGATGCCATGAGAGGGGAAGTGGCAAAGTGGCCCGGGATCATCCGGCGTTGCTAGCAATCCTGAAAATACTTCCGAGAGACTGTTAATGCTATCGCCTGCAATTGTTTTGGAATCGATGATCTTTGAGAATTTTCGATAGGGGGAAATGAAAAAATAGGAAAATCTCTCGTCACTTTGAACATTATCGACCATTTCGAAGTCGAGTAGGAATATCTCGATTCTATCCACGAGAGCGATAGCGCTTGTGAGCTGTTTTCTGTATTCTGCCTCGAGTGTCGCCTTTTGATTTTGGTAGGCTTGCCCGGCTTCCCATGCTGCTTTGTAGGCAGGGTGGGGAGGGGTATCATCAGATACCCAGTCGGGCTCTTCTGCAGCTAGGAGGCAGAGTGGAAAGATGGTGGATGCGATGGTGGTGCGGCCGATCATAACTATCGTGAACTTTGGAGTTCGCGTTCGCACACCGCTACGATCATCTCGCCTAAGTGTGATTTTTCGTGTTTTCCGAGAGCCTCATTTCTTCCGTTGGAATGGAAGAGGATGATCTCGTTTTCTGCGCTGTTGAAGCCGATGCCGGATTGTGAGACGTCGTTTGCGGCGATGATATCGCAGCGCTTGCGTTCGAGCTTGGAGAGGGCGTTCGCGGCGATGTTTTCGGTTTCGGCGGCGAAGCCGACGAGGAGGCCATCGAAGCCGAGAGGATCGCGGGCCGAGCCTAGGATATCTTTGGTGCGCACGAGTTCGAGGGAGAGTGTGTCGTCGCCCTTCTTGATTTTCTGTTCAGCGATGTTCGTCGGCGTATAGTCCGCGACGGCTGCCGTCATAATGCAGACGTGCGCTTTTCCAATCCGGCGTGCCACCGCTTGGTACATGTCTTCCGCCGAACTCACGGACACGAAATCCACATTATCGGGGACATCGATATTCGTCGGGCCGCTTACCAGTGTCACGGTGTGTCCGGCTTTGGCTGCGGCTTCTGCGATGGCGTAGCCCATTTTTCCTGAGGAGCGGTTTGTAAGATAGCGCACCGGGTCGATCGGCTCGCGAGTCGGGCCGGCGGTGATGAGGAAATGGGAAGGGTCTGCCATCGGGAGAGTATCGCTAGCGCGTTCGGTCGGGAATTTCCAGGTTTACCCGCGATCTTGCCCAGTCGATAGCAAGACATGTCCGCTACCACCTTTGATCCCCCTGCCCGCTGTTGGGCGGAAATTGATCTTGGCGTGTTGCGCGCAAACGCTCGAGCTGCTCAGGAAGCGGCTGGCCGGGACGTCGGCCTTATGGCCGTGGTCAAAGCAAATGCCTACGGCCACGGCCTTGAGACTGTCTCCCGCGCGCTTGATGGCTTCGTCACTTTCTTCGGCGTCGCAAATGCCCAGGAAGCTGCGCGGCTTAGCGCTGCGGGTATTCGCTCTCGAATTTATCTGCTCGGTGCCAGCTACCCTGATGAGCGCGAGTCCATCGTTCGCGGGCGATGGACTCCATGCCTTAGCTCTCTGGAAGAAGCGCGAGCCTTTAGCTCGCTCTCGATGACACTCCTCCCCTCCGGGGAAACGCTCCCCGTCCACCTAGCGGCGGACACAGGAATGGGGCGTGGCGGCTTTCTTCCTGAAGCACTGCTCGCCGCCCTTCCTGAACTCCTCTCTCTTCCAGGGCTTGATATCGAAGGGCTCGGCTCCCACCTACCATCGCCCGATGAAGATCGCGAATTTACCATAAGCCAGAATGCGCTCTTCGCCGCCCTCGTTGCCAGCTCTCGCCAGGCAGGGGCCGATCTGCAGCACATTCACCTCGCGAATAGTGCCGGCCTCCTAGATTACGAATGCGACGTCTGCACCCTCGCTCGGCCCGGCCTTGCGCTCTACGGAGTTTCCCCACTTCCAGAATACAGCAGGCTTCTTCAGCCCGTCCTTGCCCTCAAAGCACGCGTGATTCTCACTCGTACCCTTCCGGCTGGCCATGGGATCAGCTACGGCCGCACGACCGTCCTTCAGCGACCTACCCCGGTGGCTACTATTGCCATCGGCTATGGCGACGGCTACCCACGGCACCTTTCCGGGCGAGACGCCCACGTCCTCATCCGTGGCGAGCGCTGTCCTGTCCTCGGACGTGTCACCATGGATCAGATTATGGTCGACACCACACCTGCTGGGGGCAGCGTTCAGACTGGCGACGAAGCCGTGTTGATCGGCTCCCAGGGCTCCGAAATCATCACTGCTGAGGAAATTGCCCGCAAAGCCGACACCATCCCCTGGGAAATTTTTACTCGTATCACCCAACGCGTCGAGCGGCAAACCCTTGAAGCCTCCGGAGAAACCGCTTAGATCTTTCCCCCGCACATCACTCCCTTTTTTCCGACTCCCTTTCCCCCTCTCTAAGCCTTCGTGCTCCAAATCGTCTTCAACGAGGTCAGCGCTGCAGAAATTTCGCAGCTCGATACCCTCACCCAGCTTGATCTCCTCGATGCCTTCAAAGTCAGCGAGGATGATGTCGAATGCCCTGATGGTGAGCGCTTTGGCAAGCTTGAGCGCGACGGGCGTAATCTCTATCGCTATCGCGCCGGCGAGCACCGCATCTATTTCGAAATTAGTAATCTCGAAGACACCCAAGAGCGCGGCGTCATCGTCCGCCGCGTCCTCCACAAGAATACCTTCCAGGATTTTCTCTACCGTAGCTCCCTTCCCACCGAAGACGAGCAACTCGCCGAATCAAAATCTTTCTGGAAGCTTATCGACGAAAGCGCTACTCCCGCTACCTAGTATAATATACCTTCACAATCAGCTCTCTCATGCCCGCCGACACATCCGCCCCCGAAGACCCAGGCCATTTTCGCGACCGCCGCACCTTGCAAAAGAAAGGCGCAAGCCGTAAGAAATCATCAAACTCAGCACGCAGCACCTTGGAATATAAAGAGATCAAACAGATCGTCGAACTCATGGACCAACACGGTCTCACCGAATTCGAACTCGATCGCGACGGCGACAAAATCACCCTTCGTCGCGGCCCCGCCCCCGGCCAATACACCGCCGCCCCACCGCAGGGACCCGTTCCCCAGCTTCAGGGACCCGTCATCGTCCCGCCAGCGCAGACCACCACTGGAGGTTCGGCACCAGCTGACGAAGCGCCAGCTGAAGTCCTGCCTACCATCAATTCTCCCATGGTCGGCTCCTTCTACCGCCGCCCTGCTCCCGACGACGGACCCTTCGTAAAAGTGGGCGACGTCGTAGATGAAGACACCGTCATCTGCATCGTCGAAGCCATGAAGGTTATGAACGAGGTCAAAGCCGAAATGTGCGGCACCATCACCAAAGTCCTCGTGGAAGACAACGTCGCCGTGCAGTTCGGTGAAGCCCTTTTCGAGATCAAGCCCTCCTGAGGTCTCCCCCCGGCTCCGCCGGAAACTCCCTGATGTTTAAAAAAGTCCTCATCGCCAATCGTGGCGAAATCGCCCTCCGCGTCATTCGCGCCTGCAAAGAACTCGGCATCCACAGCGTCGCCGTCTACTCCGAAGCAGACGAGAATTCCATGCACGTCCAGGTAGCCGACGACGCAATCTGTATCGGCCCCGCCGCCAGCTCCGAAAGCTACCTCCGGCCAGATCGCATCATTGCCGCCGCCGAAATTGCCAACGTCGACGCCATCCACCCAGGCTACGGCTTCCTCTCGGAAAACGCCCGTTTCGCCAGCATCTGCGAATCCTGTAAGGTCAAATTCATCGGACCCTCCGCCGCCGTCATCGAGCGCATGGGAGACAAATCCATGGCTCGCGCCACCGCGCAGAAATACAAAATCCCCATCACCCCGGGATCTGATGGCCCCGTAGCCGACGAAAACGAAGCCCTCAAAATAGCCGCCGAGCTCGGCTATCCCGTCATGATCAAAGCCTCCGCCGGTGGTGGAGGTAAAGGAATGCGCCCCGCCCACAACGAGGCCAACCTCAAAAAAGCGTGGAACCAAGCCACCATGGAAGCCGAAAAAGTCTTCGGCAACGGCGAGTGCTACATCGAAAAGCTCGTCCTCAATCCCCATCACATCGAATTTCAGATCCTTGCCGACTCCAAAGGCAACGTCGTCCACCTCGGCGAGCGCGACTGCTCCCTCCAGCGTCGCAATCAGAAAATCATCGAGGAATGTCCCTCACCCCTCATCAGCGATAAACTCCGCAAAAAGATGGGTGCCGCCAGCGTCAAGCTAGTCAAAGAAATCGGCTACGAAAACGCCGGCACCATCGAATACCTCGTCGACGAAAAAGAAAACTTCTACTTCATGGAAATGAACACCCGTATCCAGGTCGAGCACCCGGTTACAGAAGAAGTTTACGACTGCGATCTCATTAAAGAGCAGCTTCGAATCGCCAGCGGCGAAGAACTCAGCGCGCACGTCAAAAAAACGCGCCCCCGTGCCCACGCCATCGAATGCCGGATCAACGCCGAAGACCCCTACAATAATTTCGCCCCCAGCCCCGGAAGAATCACCGAATACTACGCCCCCGGCGGTCGTGGCGTCCGCGTCGATAGCCACATCTACAGCGGCTACGAAGTCCCGCCCCACTACGATTCGATGATCGCAAAGCTCATCGTCACCGGAGCCGACCGCGAAATCGCCGTCGCCCGTATGGAACGCGCCCTCGGCGAATTCATGATCAAAGGCATCAAGACCACCATTCCCTTCCAGCAAGAAATCCTCAGAAATGGCGACTTCCGCAACGGCAAATACAACATCGCCTGGGTAGAGAATTTCCTCGCCAGTAAAAAGTAAGCCAGTGCTAGCCACCGCCCGTCTCTACGGAATCCTAGACCTAGGCTACGTAGAAAAATCGGAAGCCATCGCCACCACGCAGGCTCTCCTCCGTGGCGGCATCGATATCCTTCAGCTTCGCGCCAAAAAAACGCCCAAGCCCGAGATCCTAGCCCTAGCCAAAGAGCTCGCCCCGCTGGCCGCCCAAGCCGGAATCCCCTTCATCATCAATGATTTCCCAGAAATCGCCACCGCCTGCCAAGCCCCCGGCTGCCACGTAGGCCAGGATGATGGCCCCCTCCCAGAAACGGCCATCACCGGCCGCTCCACCCACTCCCTAGAGCAAGCCCAAGCCGCCGCCCAAGAAGGAGCAGATTACATCGGCTTCGGCCCTCTCTACGCCACCCAGACCAAGCCCGGTCGTCAGCCCATCGGCCTGGAAGACATCGCCCAAGTCCATCGCCTCCTCCCTGCCGATTTTCCAATATTCTGCATCGGAGGAATCGCCCCCGGCAGCACTCTCCCCGAAGTCATCGCTGCCGGAGCCAAAAGAGTCGTCATCGTCTCCGCCCTCCTCCAAGCCAAAGACATCCCCGCTGAGATCCAAGCCATCAAAGCCCAGCTCCCCGCGATCACTTAAGGCGAAGCCAGCCTTGTGAATTTTAAGTAGAATGATCGCGCTTTCGCTCGGGAAGAATCGCACAAGCGCCCTTGCAGCCGAAGATTTTGCTGAAAAACAGCCGATTGCGGCTGATCCACATATACACCATTTCCGCCACCCAGATCACGCCCGGAATCCACAGGAATAAGGCGATCGGGAGAGCCAAAGGAAGCCGCATACTCAGAAAGCGAATCGCCCGCGCCCCACGGTGCATCGCACCCTGCGGCGTGATGCAGTGAATCGCCTCCTGCAAATCCTCCCGCCCAACCTCCGGAGCAATCGCCGCCGAGCGTGGATCACTGATCGGGACAAGCTCCGCCTTATTCAGCCAATCCAGCCACGTCAGCACACGCATTTGGAACGTGCACAATGGACAATCACTATCGTAAAGAACGACATGTCGTGGGCGAGTAGTTTTCGAGTCGATAAAAGAGCCTCAGCTCTTCGAGAGTACTATTCAACGTCCAAAGTCCGCTCAAGCCTTTCCTTGAAGCGCTTTGAAGTTGGTGATAAAACGCGCAATGAATTTTGCCCCCGCAGAGTCGATTATTGGTAATAAAGCTCACCCAATGCGCTCGCTAGAGATCATAGGTAACCCGAGCTTGCCACATGGGATCTACTACTTTTTTGATCTCTATTGCACCGATCCTGAGTGCGATTGTCGCAAAATCATCATGGAAATTGTGAGCGAGAATGAGCTAGTCGGTCAGATACACTACGGATGGGAGAGCGTGGAATACTACCGCAAATGGATGGGTGGCGGCGACCCCTCCGATACGATGGTAGATGATATGGCCGGGCTTTCAAATGCCTTCAGCCCAGTAACGGATATCCCCTCTGATGTGATCCTAGATCTCGTGGGAGGACTACTCGATGAAACTTGGATCCAGAAGATCAAAGAAAACTATGCCCTGGTAAAAGCCGCTACAAAAAAGCCCCAAAGGCCATCAAACTTATCTCGCCCGCGCCTCAAGCGGAACAAGAAATTCAAAGGAGCCGGCTCCACACGTAAGTGAGAGGAATACCGTGAACACCCCTGATAAAGACATCATTATCCGCATGGCAAACCATCTCTACCAAATCACCAAGCCCTGATTGCATCGGGCTCTCACCAGACGTAACGCAGAGCATTCGCAATGAACAATATCGCTCTTATCACCGGTGCCTCAGGAGGCATTGGCGCAGCTCTCGCCCGTAAGCATGCCGCCTTCGGTGGGGATCTTATCCTTGCCGCCCGCTCAAAGGACAAGCTCGATGAACTCGCCGCTGAGCTCAAATCCGCTCATGGCACCGCGATTCGCACCATCGGAATTGATCTTGCTCAGCCCGAGTCTGCCCAGGCACTTGTCGATGAGATTGAATCCGCCGGGCACCTTCCCTCGGTTGATATTCTCATGAATAATGCCGGCATTGGAGGCCACGGGAAATTTCACGAGCGCGATTGGGAAGCGGATCGATCCATGATGCAGCTCAATATCGTCACCCTTACCTCCCTCACTCGCTTTCTTCTTCCCGGGATGGTTGAGCGCCGCAAGGGGCGAATTTTGAATTTAGCCTCCACGGCAGCTTTCATGCCTGGACCGCTTCAGGCCGTCTATTTTGCATCGAAAGCCTACGTCCTCTCCTTTACCGAAGCGATTGCTGAAGAGCTGCAAGGCACGGGAGTCACCGCTACCGCTCTGTGCCCCGGTTACACCGAAACGGGTTTCAAAGATGCTGCGAATTTAGGTGGCACCGCTCTTGCCAATGGAATGTCCGAAACTCCAGAGCAAGTCGCGGAGACTGGCTATCACGCCATGCTCGCGGGCGAAGCCTCCGTAGTCTCCGGCACCGCAAATAAGTTTCTCGCCCATGGCCTCACCCGCCTCATGCCGCGTGGAATGACCGCGAAAATCGCGAGAAAGCTTCAGCAGAAATCGTAAAATTCCGATGTATTGGGGTATAGGTTTCAAATTTCCGATACCTTCCAGTGATTTCCGTCACCCCGTGTGAAGTGGATCGTTCTTGTTGTGTCTGGTAGGACGTTCGTGATGAAGATACTCTTTTTGTCCGAAGAAGTATTCCAGTAGCAGGTGAGGACATCGTTCTTTGGAAAGGAAACCGATTCCATATAATGAACTGCCGCCCGATAAAGCCCCGGATATTTCAGGGCTTTCGTGATGAGCTGGAAGCGGTTTACCTTCGTCCCCAAGGGCTCGGCCTTGAGGGGCTGGAGTGGAAGTAATAAAAGAAGGATGAATGGAAAGGCTCGCATTCCAAGAAGACAACTCTGTCTGTTATTTATTCCAAACTTCCCCACGGCATCGCCTAGAGCCGAGGATCCACAGGCTCGCTTTCGAGTGCGA
>CALAIY010000008.1 GCA_937922595.1 uncultured Verrucomicrobiales bacterium
CCCTGATGCCTGGGGATCGAAGGTGTGGGTGGGGAAGGCGTCTGTGTGCATGGTCCGGGTTGCGATGAAGTGATCTGCTAGCTCTGCTTTCGATTTCGCAAACGCAGTGAGAGCAACGGTTACGAGTGGGGCGTTTTCGACGAGGAACTCTTCGTTATCCAGGAGTCTTCGTTATCCAGGAGTCTTCGGATAGTATCGGCGACCTCTGAGCGGGAATAATGGTATAGCGTATTTAGCACCCAGCTAAATTCGACAAGGATAAAGACGCTTATCCAGGCAGGTGATTCCCGGGAGAAATTTGTTCTCACGAGGGCTACGGCTTTTTCTACCTGCTGTTCGTCATCGCGTGTGGCTAGGCGGACGATGACGTTTGTATCAAGAGCTTCCAAGAGAGGCGGATTGCTCGATGGATTCGTTCATTTCCTCGATGGTGAACGATTTTTTGGCTCGTGGGAGAACCTTCATGAAATCCTCTAGGGTGCCTGGTGCTTTGGAGACGGCGATTTTACTGTGATCGATTTGGAAGTCGATTGTGCCGCCGGAAGCTACTCCGAGGAGGTTCCTGATTTCCTCGGGGAGCGTTACGTCGCCGTTTGTGGATACGGTCGCTGTCATGGGTTGAATTTATGGGTGGGGGGAGGGAAGTCAAATTTGGGTGGGGCGGTGTTATTCGCTTATTCTTTGGAACCCCACCGGCTGGACGCGGCGGAGCACGTCCCTCCACAAGCTTATTCTTCGGTGGGGGGGGCTGGGGTTTCGGCTTCGGCGGTTTCTACAGCTGCTTCTTCTTCGACCACTTCTTCTTTGGCTACTCGGGTGATGTCTTGGATGGTTTCGCCTTCTTTTAGGGACATTAGGCGGACGCCTTGGGTGGCTCGGCCTACTATGGAGACGGATTCGGCGGGGATTCTTACGGATTGGCCGGAGCTGGTCATTAGCATGATGTCTTCGTCGTCGGCGACGGCTAGGGCGGCTGCTACTAGGCCGGTCTTTTCGGTGGTCTTCATTGTGATGACTCCTTTGCCTCCTCGGCCTTTGGTGGGGTAGTCTTCGAAGGGGGTGCGTTTTCCGAGGCCTTTTTCGGAGGCTACTAGGAATTTGCTGTTTTCATCTACGATGGCGATTCCTACTACGTAGTCTCCTTCGCGGGGGCGGATGCCGGCGACTCCTCGGGAGGGGCGGCCCATGCTGCGGATGGTGGATTCATTGCAGCGGACGCAGTAGCCGTTTCTTGTAACTAGGCAGAGGTCGTTTTCACCGTTGGTGAGTTTTACTCCGAGGAGGGAATTGCCTTCGTCGATGCGGATGGCGATGATGCCGTCTTTACGGAAGTTGCGGAAGTCGCCGAGGGCGGTTTTCTTTACGGTGCCGTCTTTGGTGACGAAGAGGACGAATTTTTCTTGGTCCCAGGTGATGTCGTTGCCGTCGTCTTCGCGGACGGCTTCGACGCGGAGGGTGGAGGCGATTTTTTCTTCGGGGCGTAGGTTGAGGAAGTTTTTGATGCTGCGGCCTTTTGATGTGCGGGACATCTCGGGGATTTGGAAGGCGCGCTCGACGTAGACGCGTCCGGTATCGGTGAAGAAGAGGAGGTAGTCGTGGGCGGTGACGGCGTAGAGCTGCTCGACGAAGTCTGCTTCGTCGTCGGCGTCTTCGGCTTCACGGGTGACCATTCCTTTGAGGCCTTTGCCGCCGCGGCCTTGGGTGCGGAATTCGGTGATGGCGGTGCGCTTGATGTAGCCGCGGTGGGAGATGGTGATGACGGAGGCGTCGTTGGCGATGAGATCGATGTCTTCGACGGAGCCTTCTTCGGCGGCGAAGCCGGTTTTCCGGGGGGTGCCGTATTTTTCCTGGATGATGAGGAGCTCGTCTTTGATGATCTGGAGGACGCGTTCTTCGCGGGCGAGGATATCGAGGAGGTCTTTGATGTCTTCGAGGACGGCTCCGTATTTGGCGCGGATTTTGTCTTGCTCGAGGCCGGTGAGTTGGTAGAGGCGGAGGTCGAGGATGTGATCGACTTGCTTGTCGGTGAGGACGTAGGTGTCTCCTTCGATGGAGGCTTGGCCGCGGAGGAAGATGCCGTAGCTTTCTGCTTCGGGGAGGGTGTAGGTCTTTTTCTTTAAGCGGGCGAAGGCTTCGTCGCGGTTTTTCGAGGAGCGGACGATTTCGATGACTTCATCGAGGTTGCCGGTGGCGGTGAGGAAGGCTTCGAGGCGTTCTGCTTCGACTTCGGCTTTTGCGAGGAGGTAGCGCGTGCGGCGCATGACGACTTCGCGGCGGTGCTCGATGTAGCAGGCGATGGCATCCTTGATGGAGAGCATGCGCGGGCGACGGTTGTCGATGGCGAGCATGTTCGCGGAGTAGGAGGTCTCGAGCTGGGTGTGCTTGTAGAGATTATTGAGGACGACTTGGGAGCGGGCGTCGCGCTTGAGGTCGACGACGACGCGGGTGTTTTCATCGGATTCGTCGCGGACGGCGGAGATCTCGGTGATGACTTTGGTGTTTACGAGTTCGGCGATGCGTTCGACGAGGGTGGCGCGGTTTACGTAGTAGGGGATCTCGGTGATGATGATCTGATCGCGGGTCTTGCCTTCTTGGATGGAGGCGGTGCCGCGGACGCGGATGGAGCCGCGGCCGGTCTCCATGTATTTGCGGGTGCCGGCGAGGCCGAGGATGGTGCAGCCGGTGGGGAAGTCTGGCCCGAGGACGTATTCACGCATTTCGGTGTGCGTGATGTCGGGGTTGTCGATCATGGCGAAGATGCCGTTGATGACTTCGGAGAGGTTGTGGGGGGGGATGTTGGTGGTCATCCCGACGGCGATGCCGGTGCCGCCGTTTACGAGGAGGTTGGGGAAGGCTCCGGGGAAGACGACGGGCTCGCGCTGGGTGTCGTCGTAGTTTGCGACGAAGTCGACGGTGTCTTTGTCCATATCGGACATGAGGACGTGGCCGAGGTGGGTGAGACGGGCCTCGGTGTAACGCATGGCGGCGGGTGGATCACCTTCGACGGAGCCGAAGTTGCCCTGGCCGTCGATGAGGGTGTCCCGCATGGACCATGGCTGCGCCATGTTTACGAGGGTGGGGTAGATGGTGGCTTCACCGTGGGGGTGGTAGTTACCGGAGGTGTCTCCGCAGATCTTTGCGCACTTTCTGTAATTGCGACCGGGCGCGAGGCCGAGGTCGTGCATGGCGAGGAGGATGCGTCGCTGGGAGGGTTTGAGGCCGTCGCGTACGTCGGGGAGGGCGCGGGAGACGATGACGGACATGGAGTAATCCAAAAAGGATTTGGCCATTTCATCGGCTACATTAATCGGCATCGGCACTCGGCCGGGAGCTGGTGCAGGTTTGTTTTTGTCTTCAGCCATGGGGGAATCGGGTAGGGAAAATTGGGAGAGGGCTCACGGGTGGGGCGCTAGAGCCAAGGGTGGTTTCGAGGGGGTGGAGATTTGGGCGATTAAATTGCCGCGCGGCTGCGACGGAGCGCAGCCCTCCACGAGCTTTTATTCTTTGTCGGGCGGACTGTTATTTCGGGGTGGCTTACCAATACGATATTGCTCAATTAGAATATGAAGAACCTCATCTTCAGGTGAACGATTGTTCCGCTTCGCCTGAAGTAATAATGCGTCGTAGAGATCCTGAGGAATGTCGTCGATCGTAACGTCGGCCATGTAACTAGACGTCGAGGTTGCGGACGTTGAGGGCGTTATCTTCGATGAACTGTCTTCGTGGCTCAACGACATCGCCCATTAGGATTGTGAACATGCGGTCGGCTTCGACCCAGTTCTCTTCGTTGAGTTGGACGCGGAGGAGGGCGCGGTTGGTTGGGTCCATTGTGGTGGTGAAGAGCTCTTTTGCGTTCATTTCACCTAGTCCCTTGAATCGTTGGATCTGGACGCCGCGTTTGCCGATTTCTAGGACGGCTTCGAGGATTTCTGGGACGCTGAAGACGGGGGTGGTCTTTGCGGTGGCTCCTTCGCCTTCGATGAGTTCGAAGAGGGGTTTATCCTGGGCGGAGAAGTGATCGATGGGGAGGCCGGTGTCGGCGATTTCCTGGAGGAGATCGGCGATGGCGCGGCCTTCGTGGATTTCGTGGAGGATGGCGCGGCGGGTGGGGCCTTCGCGCTTTGCTGCGGGGACAATCTCCGCTGGCTCTTCGCCTTCTTCGGGCTCGGGGGCGGCGATTTTTCCGAAGATCTCTAGATCTGGATTCTCATCGGAGAATGTGCGGAGCTTTTCCTCGGTGCCGAAGTAGCTGACGGATTCTTCGTTTCCTTCGCGAAGGCGGACGATGTAGGGCGGGAGGGAATCGGAGCCTTCTTCTTTGTGGGCAAGATAGGCGTCGAAGTCACCGCCGATGCGGCGGATGCCATCGGCGTAGCGGGTAAGGCGGGCGATGAGGGTGAGGAGTTTACTAAAGGCTTCTCCTTCGACGGCATTTTTCTCGCCGATGCGGTGGACTTTTACTTCGCCGGCACCGAGTTCGATGAGGATCTTATTGAGCTCGGCATCGTCTTGCACGTATTCCTGGCGTTTCTTCCGGGTGACTTTGTAGAGGGGCGGCTGGGCGATGTAGACGTAGCCTTTTTTCACAAGGTCGGTCATCTGGCGACAGAAGAAGGTGAGGAGGAGGGTCCGGATGTGGGATCCATCCACGTCAGCATCTGTCATGATGATGATCTTGTGGTAGCGGGCTTTTTCGATGTTGAACGCGCCTTCGCCTTCGGCGTCACCGATACCGGTGCCGATGGCGGTGATCATGGTCTGAATCTCTTTGTTTTGAAGCGCTCTATCTAGGCGTGCTTTTTCGACGTTGATGAGTTTTCCGCGGAGCGGGAGGATTGCTTGGGTGCGGCGGTCGCGGCCTTGCTTGGCGGAGCCACCAGCGGAGTCTCCCTCCACAATATAGAGCTCGGAGATGGAAGGGTCGCGGGAGGAGCAATCGGCGAGCTTGCCGGGTAAACCGCCACCGGTGAGGGCGGATTTACGCACGGTCTCGCGCGCTTTGCGTGCTGCTTCGCGGGCGCGGGCGGCGGTGAGGATCTTATCGATGACCTGCTTGGCGACTTGAGGGTTCTCCTCGAAGTGCTCGTTGATCTTTTCGTAGGAGATGGAGGAGACGACGCCTTCGACTTCGTTGTTCACGAGCTTCTCTTTCGTCTGCGAGGAGAAACGTGGGTTGGGAAGTTTTACGGAGATGACGGCGGTGAGTCCCTCGCGGCAGTCGTCGCCGGTGATGGCGGGGTCTTTGTCTTTGAGGAGCTTTTGGGCTTTCGCGTAGTTATTAATCGCGCGGGTGAGAGCACCTCGGAATCCGGAGAGGTGGGCTCCGCCATCGGCGTTGGGGATGCTGTTGGCGTAGCAGAGGATGTGATCGTTGTAACTATCGTTGTAGTGCATCACGAGATCGACGAAGATATCGTCGGGCTCTTTGCCTTCTTCGATCTGGACGGCGCGCTTGCCTCTAACAACGATCGGCTCGGGGTGGACGAGTGTTTTGTTTTCGCCGAGCTGCTTTACGAATTCGGCGATGCCGTTTTTATAATAGAAACGCTCTTTTTGGGCGGATTCGGGGCGCTCGTCTTCGAGGTGGATGACGAGGCCGGGGTTGAGGAAGGTAAGTTCGCGGAGGCGGACGGCGAGGCGATCGAATGAGAAGTCGGTAGTGATCGTGAAGATGGTGGGGTCCGGCTTAAAGGTAATTAAGGTGCCGGTCTTTGTCTTATCTTCGAATTCGCCGATGACCTTGAGCTTGTTTACGGTATTACCGCGCTCAAACGAGATCATGTGGACTTTACCATCGCGGAAGACTTCGGCTTTAAACCAATCGGAAAGTGCGTTCACGCACTTTGCGCCCACTCCGTGGAGACCACCGGAGTATTTATAGGCTCCTTGGCCAAACTTACCGCCGGCGTGGAGATTGGTGAGCACAAGCTCTACGGCGGGGATGCCGAATTTTGGGTGGATATCTACCGGGATGCCACGGCCATCATCGCGCACGGAGCAGGAGCCATCGGGGTGGATGGTGACGTGCACATTTTGGCAGTAGCCTGCGAGGTGCTCATCGATTGAGTTGTCTAGAACTTCGAAGACGCAGTGGTGGAGGCCGCGCTCGTCGGGGTCGCCAATGTACATCCCGGGGCGTTTACGGACGGCCTCGAGGCCCTCAAGTTTATCGATCTGGGAAGCATCGTAATCCTGATCGGCTGATACGCCGGTGTTTGCTTCTTCGTCTGGGTCTTCTGGCATGGGAGGGAGGGGAAACGGGAAATGGGAAAGGGAGGGAAAAGGGGCTCATCCAGCTTAGAAAGCTGGAGAGGCAACGCAAGGGCGTTTACGCTCCCGCAGAAACGTTCGCCACGGGGGATTTTCCATAAAAACCGCTTCTTTTCCATTCTGTGCGCCCGCGCCCCCATTTTGGTGGTCGAATACCGGAGAAAGTGTCGGGAGTTTTGGGGCGTTCTAGCCGGGCAATTGGTATCCGGCTCCGTGAACTGTTTTCAGATGGGCGGCGTCTTTTGTTCCGAGTTTTTTGCGCACTTGGGCGACGGTTTGGTCTACGGTGCGGGTGGTACCGAAATACTGGAGTCCCCAGACCTGATCGAGGAGGGTATCGCGGTCGATCACCTTGTTGCGGTGGGTGTGGAGGAGCCGCAGGCGTTGCTTGATGAAGGGGCGAGTGCGGATGTGCCGAGAAGCACAGCCGCCTGGAGGGTGGTCTGTAGGGTTTACTTTCACGGTGACGATCTTGGCCGGTTTGCGGGGGGCTTGTGTCAGGTCGTGGGTGGGTGAGAGCGAAATGAGAAAAAATAGCCGATAGAAAAGGAGGGGCGGGCAGTTACTAGATGATGCTGTTCATTTAGTTTGGCTGGCTGGGTTTCATTGTTGAGGCCTAAATTCTGAAGTTAAATACCCAGCACGACAATCTGATGAAAGATCAAAGCCTTAAGGCTACCGTTATTTTAGGAGCAGTTGCGATTTTTAGTATATCAAGTGCGTTGAGGGCAGAGCGATTGCCGCATACGGATGCGGATAATTTGGGGGAATGGGAGCTTCAGCTAGCGGGGAGCGATGAATTCGATGATGGGATGATTGATGCATCGAAGTGGCATGTGCAGGGGACGGGGGGAGAGTATTTCAACCGTTGGAAGGGGCGGGCTCCATCTCAGTTTATTCCCGAGGCAATCTCTGAAAGTGGGGGGAATCTTAGGATTCATTCCCGGTGGAATGAAGGTTTTGCCTTTGCTGATGGGGAGAGTTCGGGGCGGCCGTATGGGTATGCGGATCGATCGAAGGAGGTTTCAATTCCGCTTACGACAGGGGCTTTGATCTCAAAGAGTTTTTTCCAGAATTGCTATATGGAGATTCGTTGCAAGGTGGGGAAGAGCCCGATGTCTGGTTCGTTTTGGGCGGTTAGTTCAGAGCGGCCTGGAGAAAAGAGCGGTGCAAATTCTGGGGAGATTGATGTCTTTGAGCACGTTGGGGAATCGTGGGATTCAGAAGGGGAGGGGAGTGATATTGCGAGGGTGATGCAGAGTTCGATTCATACGTGGGATCCTCGGCGTTCGAAGGGAGGGAATCGAATTTGGACGCACGAGCACTTACTTGATTTTGATGTGACCGATGGCTTTCACGTGTACGCGGCGGATTGGTCGCCGGAGGCGATCCGATTTTATGTTGATGGAAGATTGGTGCGTGAGATCACGAAATCTGAGGCTGAGCAGATTGAGTTTGGGTCGGTGAATGCGTGGTGTGTGGATTCTCCGATGAGAATTTGGATTGATAGCGAGATTTTTAGTTGGAAGGGGGATGTGGCGAAGCTTGATGCGAGTATGTTTGAGGACGCTGTATTTGAGGTGGATTACGTTCGGGTGTGGAAGCGGGGGGCGGATGTGAAGCTGAAATCTTCAAGCGAAAACCTCGTGAAAAATGGCCAGTTTTCTGAAAATACCGAAGGGTGGGAGTTTAAGGGAGCTTCGAGTAGACGAGACGTTTCGCGGTGGAAATATTGGAAGGATGATAATCCTAATTTGGATAAGCACTGCTTGGTGGTGGGGCCTGGGGCGGCGCGTGCGCAGCAAAAGATCGCGGTTGATCCTGAGACGTCGTATATTTTATCCGCGCATTTGCGGGTTCCCGGGACTACGGGGACTTATGAGCCGGTGGATCAGCGTCCAAATCCAGCGGTGTGGGAGGCCGGATGGTTTGGAGTGGAGGGGTATGGTGGAGAGGCGAGAGAGGTGAAGGTTTTTCGTAATCAATTTCAGAGCTATAGTATTGAATTTACTACAGGAAAGAATGCAAAGGAGGCTCTGATTTATTTCACGAATCGAAAAAGCGGCTGGATGCTACATGTTGATTCAGTGAAGGTCCGTGAAATTTAGGGGAGTCTGTTTTTTTGCACGGGGAATGAATTTTTGAAAGCATATCGGCTCCAATAGTTTATCCTGCCTTACGATTGGAAGACACCGAGTACAGAGAAGAGGCTCCGCAGGAGAGTATTCACCGGATTGGTCTGCGTGATTTGCTTTCGGGGGAGCGTTTGCAGCAGATTTATGGCGGCGAGGCGGATTACTATTGGAGCGATGAGTGGACTCCTGAATTCTTCGTGGCTCAGGCTAAGGCGGGGTTCATCAGTATCTCATACGAGACGGAGAAGGAAGGGCTGGGGCAGGTGCTCTTACCGCAGATTCATTCGGCGAATGCGGTGCTGGATTGGGGGGATTTGCACCTTTCGAAATCTACTCGGAGATGGATGCGTTCGGATCGTTTCCGCAGGGCGGATTACCGGCTTTCTCTTGATCACTCGCTAGATGCTGTGTTGGAAGGGATTGCGCGTTGCCATGGAGAGAATAATTGGCTGGATGGGCGCTATCCAGGGCTTCTGAATGGAGTGAAGTCTCGGCGGTGGGCGAATTTTACGCTTCTGCCGGTGGGGATTGTGGATGGGGAGGGGACTTTACTCGGTGGGGAAATCGGGTGTGTGACGGGGAGGGTCTATACGAGTATGAGTGGATTCCTGGACCGCTCGGTGCCGGGATTTAACCATGTGGGAAAGCTTCAGCTTTATTGGTTGGGCGAGTATTTGAGGGATGCCGGGTTCGCGTTTTGGAATTTGGGGCAGCCTTATATGGAATATAAGTTTTCGCTGGGGGCGAAGAGGGTTTCGCGTGCGGAATTTTTGGAGCGCTGGTGGGGGGCGGCACATTTGGTGCTGCCGGAGTAGTTACTTTGCAGCAGCCCAGATGTCGTAGCCTTCTTTCATGTGGTAGACTTTTTCGAACTTTAGCTTTTTGAAGATCGCGAGGGCTTTTTGGCTGCGGCCTCCACTTTTACAGTGAACGAGGACGGGCTTCTTTGGATCGAGCTTGGTGAGTTGTTTTTCGAAGTTCGCATCGAAGAAGTTGATGGATTTTGCGCCGTCGATATGTCCGGCGGAAAATTCTTCGGGAGTCCGCACGTCTACGATGACGACGGTGCCTGAATCGATGAGTTTCTTGGCTTCAGCGATGGTGACATCTCCGGCGAGGGCTGAGATGGTGAGGATGAGTGAGGTGAGGGTGGCGAGGAGCGGTGTTTTCATGAAGGAGGTTACCAGTCGGTTGGTCGGTAGTCTTTCAGAAATTTCCCCCAGACGTGGGTTCCTGAATTGGTGCCGGCGATGATGGGATCGACGATTCTTGCTGCTCCATCCACGATATCGAGCGGGGGGTGGAAGCGGTGCTCGGCGACCTTCTGCTCTGCGATGTGCACGGGATCTTCATCAGATACCCAGCCGGTATCTACGGCGTTCATGTGGATGCCATCGGCGTGGTATTCGGTGGCGGAGGTGCGGGTCATCATATTGAGCGCGGCCTTGGCCATGTTGGTGTGGGGGTGGCGGGAGGTTTTGAATTTTCGGTAAAATTGGCCTTCTACTGCCGAGACGTTTACGATGTGTTTTCCTTTTCCTGGGGTGCGCAGCATGAGGGGCTTGAGCCGGGCATTGATGACGAATGGGGCGACGGCGTTTACGAGCTGGGTCTCGAGAAGTTCTACGGAAGAGACTTCATCGAGCATGAGTCTCCATGAATTGCGCTCGCGTAGGTCTACTTGCTGGAGATCTTGGTCGAGCTGGCCTTCGGGAAACAGGTGAGGTCGTGCGAGCGCTTCTTCTGGGAGTAGGGCAGCCTGAGAAAGCTCGGCGGAATTTGTGAGCCCAGCGATTCCTGCTTCGGGAAGGAGTGCGTAACCACGCAGGCCTTCGTAATCGCCGAGGAGTGATTGCGCTTTTTCTGGAAGGTCTGCGAGTGCGCCGGTCTCCTGATCCATCATGTGATGGTAGAAATCGGGGGGGCGGCGGACGGTCTGGCAGGCGTTGCTGATGATGAAATCGAGTCGGTCGCGGGTGGAGATGACGTGCTGGCAAAATGCTTCGACGCTTGGTGTGTGGCGAAGGTCTAGGCCGAAGATTTCTAGGCGCTCGCCCCAGATATCGAAATCGGCTTCCTGGGAAAACCGCTTTGCGGCGTCTCGGGGAAACCGCGTGGTCATGATCAGGTGTGCTCCGGCGCGGAGGAGCTTGATTCCTGCTTGGTAGCCAATTTTCACTCTGCCGCCGGTGAGGAGGGCGACTTTTCCGGTGAGGTCGGCGGTTTCGCTGCGCTTGGCGAAATTGAACTCTGCGCATTTTGGACAGAGTTGATCGTAGAAATGGTGGATCTGTGAAAAGGGCTGCTTGCAGATGTAGCAGTGCTTGGGATCGATTACCTCGCGGAAATCTGGGGCGTCGATTTCGCTCTGAGAGAAGTTTTTTGGCGGGTAGAAATTGGGCGTGGTGAAGATGGATTGTGCGCGAAGCTTCCGGATTCCGGTTTCTTCGAGTACCTTCTCGTCCTTGGCGATTCGCTCGGCTTTGCGCTCCCGGTCGCGAGCGCGCACGAGTTTTCTACGCTGCGCCGGGTCGGGATTGAAGACGGAGCCGGCTGCCTGGATCAAGCGGGTCTGCTCCTCTCGGGTGAGCGCGCTGAGGTGATTGCGGTCGTGCGCCGCGGCTTCCATCTTAGCGAGCACATCGAGCATCTCCTCGCGGGAGGGTGAGGCTGGATCAGGTGTGGTGCTTGACATAGAGAGCTTCCACTTTCGCGCGTGCCCAGGGAGTTTTCCTTAAAAACTTGAGGCTGGAGGAGATGCTTGGATTTTCCTCGAAGCAGCGCACGGGGACCCAGATGCTCATGAATTCCCAGCCCTGCTCGGCTACGAGTTTTTCGAGGATCATTTTTAATGTGATCCCGTGGAGCGGGTTGTTCTTGGCACCGGGGGCGTCTTCTTCCATCGTCGCCTATGAACGACGTCCCCCACCAGCGCCGCAAACGCTATTCTGGTAAAAACCCCCGACGCTTTGAGGATAAGTATAAGGAACTCGATCCCAATCTGGATCCCGCGACGGTGGCTAAAGTGATCGCCTCCGGCAAAACTCCTGCGGGGCAGCACCGCCCGATCCTCGTCGATGAGATCCTCGAGCGGCTTGCGCCTCAGCCGAGTGAACGCGGGGCAGACGTCACTTTCGGCTACGGTGGCCACAGCCAGGCGATCCTGGAAAAACTCGGGACGACTGGCCAACTCCTTGCCCTCGATTGCGATTCCCAACAGCTCCCGAAGACCGAAGCCCGCCTCCGCGCGCTCGGATACAACGAGGAACAACTCCTCGTCCGCCAGAGTAACTACGCTGGGCTATCATCGGTACTAAAAAAAGTAGGTTGGGACGACGGCGTTGATTTCCTCCTCGCCGACCTCGGGCTTTCCTCGATGCAGATCGATAATCCCGCGCGGGGCTTCTCTTATAAGAACGACGGTCCGCTGGATATGCGGATGAACCCGGCGCGTGGAGTACCTGCGCGCGAGTGGCTTGAAAAGTGCAACGAGAAGAAGCTTGCCCGCTTCCTCGAAGATGGTGGCGATGAACTCCGCGCGGAAGAGATCGCCGCGGCGATCAAAACGGCCATAGATCACGGGCCGATTGCTACCACCACCCGGCTTCGCAAAGTAATTGAAGGAGCACTGCCGAAGCGCGTGCGAGAAGAAGAGAGCGCGGGAACGGTGGCGAGAGTTTTCCAGGCTATTCGGATCGCAGTAAATGAGGAATTCACTGCGCTCGATGCCTTCTTGGGGAAACTCCCCACCTGTCTTCGAAGCGGAGCGACGGTCGCAATCTTAAGTTTCCACTCCGGCGAAGATCGCCGGGTGAAGCGTCATTTCAAAGAAGGCTTCCACGCGGGAACCTATTCTGAAATCGCCCCCGAGATCATCCGCCCAAGCCCAAAAGAGATTGGCGAAAATTCCCGTGCGGCTCCGGCAAAGATGCGCTGGGCGGTACGGGCGGATGGGTGAGTAGAGCGGCTTGCATAACGACGTGAAAGGCAGGAATGTTTCCCATGGCCGGGATCGCTCTAGACCACTCTCCAACTACCGAGGAAGAATACCTCGCCGCAGAGCGCGCCTCAGTGGATAAGCCTAAGTGCGAATTTGTTGAAGGTATCGTCTATGCGATGGCGGGGGCGAGTATCAATCACGTTCAGATCTCTTCGAACCTGACCAAGATTCTCGGAAACGCTTTTAACGGGCGGCCATGCAGGGCTTTTTCTGCCGATCTCAAAGTCCACCTCGAAGCTACTAGCTCATTTGTTTATCCTGATAACGTTGCCATTTGCGGTCCGATTGCGACATACGATGCGCACGAGGATATCATCACGAACCCTTCGTTTATAGCTGAGGTTCTCTCCCCATCTACGGAAGCTTACGACCGCGGAAAGAAGTTCGATCATTATCGGGGCATCGATACGCTCGAAGAATATTTCCTTGTCTCGCAAGACCGGAAGCATGTTGATCTCTACACCCGGCAATCGAAAAACGAATGGCTTCTCAGCAGCACTTCGGGAGATGGGAAAAGCATGGAACTCACCCGGTTGAAAGTGAGTATCTCTCTCGATGAACTCTACGAAAACGTGGAGTTTCCACCGCCCTCCGCTCCGGTGGTGGCTTCCCGCTAAGCCTAGTTTAGCCAGGCGTTTTTGACGAATGGGGAGAGAGTGGTAGCGGGTAACATGGCGCACGATCAGACAGATTCGACACAGCGGGGATTTCTTGGGTTTGTGGAGCGGACGGGGAACCGGTTGCCGGACCCTGTCTTTATCTTCGTCTATCTGATTGGGGGCTTGGTGGTGATCTCGCTGGTTTGTGCTTGGGCGGGAGTCTCGGCGGCACACCCGACGAAGTTGGCTGAAGGTGGTATAGGGCCGTTGATTTTGGAGGCGCAGAGCTTGCTTTCGGCGGCGAATATTCAAAGGATTTGGGTGGAGATGCCCAAGACGTTTGCGCATTTTCATCCGCTGGGATATGTGTTGGTGGTGATGATGGGGGCAGGGGTGGCGGAGCGATCGGGGTTGTTTGCGAGCGGGATCAAGCTGGCGATGCGCCGGGTTCCGAAGGGGATGCTCACTCCAGTGGTCGCGCTGGTGGCGATGCTTTCGAATCACGCGGCGGATGCGGGCTACGTGGTGATGATTCCCTTGGCGGCGATCGTATTCGCGGCAGCCGGGCGCCATCCTTTGGCGGGGATTGCGGCGGCTTTTGCGGGAGTTTCCGGTGGTTTTTCCGCTAACATTACTCCGGGGCAGCTCGATGCGCTGCTCTTCGGCCTCGCGGAGGCGGCTACGACGAGTGCGCAACTCGATGGCGGATGGACGATGAACATTGCTGGGAATTGGTATTTCATCGCGGCGCTGCTTGCGGTTTATCTGCCGGTGATCTGGTTTGTCACGGATAGGATTATCGAGCCGCGTCTAGGTAGGTGGGTGCCGGGCAAGGGGCAGGAAAATGCCTTAGGTGACGAAAGTAAACCGATAGCAGAGGGAGAGAAACGGGGGCTACGGCATGCAGCGCTCGCGGTTCTAGGAATCTGTATCGCTTGGGCGGCGATGACTTTTGGGCCGGGCACTCCTTTGCTGAATGATGAGGCGGGAGTCGTAGATCAAGCGTGGTATGTGACGGCGACGCCGTTTTTTAAATCTCTGGTCGCGGCGTTTATGCTTCTCTTTCTTGCTGCAGGGTGGTTTTACGGAAGGGCTGCGGGGACGATCAAGTCGGGCGATGATCTCATTGCTATGATGACGGAGTCGATGAAGGACATGGCTTACTATCTTGTCCTCTCCTTCGTGGCGGCGCATTTTGTGGCGATGTTTAATTGGTCGAACCTCGGTTTGATTTCCGCGGTTCATGGAGCGGGTGCGATCGAGTCTAGCGGTTTGCCGCTGGCGATTGTTTTGGGACTGATCGTGCTGTTCTCGGCGTTGCTGAATTTATTCGTAGGCTCGGCGAGCGCGAAGTGGGCGCTGCTTGCGCCGGTGCTTGTGCCGATGCTGATGCTCTTGGGGATTAGCCCGGAAGGGGCGACTGCGGCCTACCGGGTGGGTGATAGTGCGACGAATATCATTACGCCACTGATGGTTTATTTTCCGCTGATCTTGGTCTTTGCGCGGCGTTGGCAGCCGGATTTCGGGCTTGGCTCGCTCACGGCGACGATGATTCCGTATTCGGTGGCGATGTTAGTGAGCGGGGTGGCGTTGATTGTAGGCTGGATGGTATTGGGGATCGATCTGGGGCCTGGTTCGCCGATGGAGATGGAGCTTCCTAAGTTGCCCTAGGATGTGCTAGGGAGTTGCTAGGCGCAGGAGTGCGGTGGGGGTGGTGGGCGAGACGGGAGTCGTGCTGCGGAGGGTGATGCTGGGGGGGCCTCCGTTGGAAAATGCACTAAAGATTTCGGATGGGATCTCGGACCAGGTGTCTGCTACAGGATCGTATTGCTGGAGGATGATGGAGATGGCGATTTCAGTGAGGTCGATGTTTTCCCGATAGGTAATGGCGGGGTAGGTGGAGCCTTCGAATTCGACGAGGGAGACGGAGGTGAGGGAGCCTTCGCTGCGGTTGGGATTTCCGACGATGAGGAATTCGGTGAAATTGGTGATGCCGTCGCGGTCGGGGTCGGCGGAGAGTCCCCAGAGGGAATTCCTGAGGGTCTCGTCGGCGACGGCGACGGGGCCGAAGTTTTCGAGGCGCCAGAAGCGGAGGCGGTCCTTTTGGTATTCGATGGCTCCGATATCTCCGTTTATGCTGCTGGCGGTGGTGATGCGGGGGTAGCCGCGCTGGTCGGTGGGGAGTCCGAAGTCGGGGGTGGCTTTATCGATGACGTCGGTGGCGGTGGGTAGAATTTGGTGGGCGAAATTGGGTGGGGAGAAACGGGTTTCGCCGCCGGCGAGGGGGGCGAGAGGATCGATGATGGGGAGGATGCCGGTGGCGGATGGGGCGCCATTGATGGTGGTGGTGCCGGAGACGACGAAAACGCTTGAGTTGTCTGGGGTGGCGAAACCATCGATATTACCGATGGCGAGGTTTCGCCCGAAGAGGCAATTGCGCAGGGTGACGGTGGCAGAGGCGGTGTTTTTGGAGTTTCCTGCGGCTCCCCCGCGGGCATTGCCACAGGTGTTGTCGAGGATCGAGCAGTGGGTGAGGGACAAGGTGGAGGTGTCGTCCAGCTGGAGGCCGCCGCCGGTGAAGGTGGCGGTATTGTGGGAGAGGGTGGAATTGGTGGCGGAGATTGCGGAGCCGACGGCGGCGATGCCTCCGCCGTTTCCTCCGGTGTTGTAGATGACTGAGGTGCGATCAAGGATGATGGCGTTGTTGAATGCGTAGATGGCGCCGCCGGTGCCGGTGGCGCGGTTGTTGTGGAGGAGGCAAGATTGCAGGGTGATCGAAGTGTTTCCCCCGGAGGTGGAGATGGCTCCTCCGGCTCCTCCAGCTCCTCCGGTGAGGGTGAGGTGGCGGAAGTCGGTGCCGCCGATGGTGGAGATGAGGCCGAATTGCGGGGCGTCTGAGGGGCGGCGGATGGTGGTGTTTTGCGCATAGGCGCTGCCATCGATGGTGAGGGGTTTATCTACGTGGAGGGGGGAGGCGAGGATGACTTCGGGGACGGCGAAAGTGATGGTATCGCCTTCGCTGGCATCGGCGATGGTCTGGCGGAGGGAGCCGGGGCCGGAATCGGCAGAGCTGGTGACGAGGCCAGGGACGACTAGTGGCGCTCGGGTGAAGCCGGTGGAGGTGGTGGTGCCGAAGAGGGTAGGGCTGGTGGCGGGGATTTCGGAGATGATGGCTTCGCTGTCCCAGAGGAGGCGGGTAAGGGTGATGCGGCGGACGCTATCGCCTCCGGTGGTAACTTCGAGGAGCCCGCTTACGGGAGCGTTGTTTCCAGGGGGAGTGAAACTAGCAGTGAGGATGGCGGTGGTGACGTCGTCGCTTTCGCTTTCGAATCCGCTATTGAAGATGACTCCCATATCGAAGGAGGAGTTGAGCTCGGTGCTATTGATGGTGATTTCGACGAGGCTGAAGGCTCCATCGTTCTGGAAGGTGGCGGGGGAGAGGGTGAGATCGGAGACCCCATCTCCGGTAAGATCGGAGAACCAGGGGTTTCCCTCTTCGGGGGCGAGTAGTTTCGATCCATCAATGGTGCCGCCCACGATGGCATCGGCGAGGTCGATGCTATTTCCTTCGAGGCGTATTTCGAAAAGCTCGGCTTGGGCAATTGTGGTGGACAGTGCGAGTGCGGTGAGGAGAGTTTTCATGAGCGGATCGAGTATGTGAAGTTATTGGACGCTGATGCGGAGTTAGCGGGTGGGGAATTGGCTGCTTACTCTTAGGCGGGAGGTGCCGAATATAGCTGTAAATAGACTAGGATCTACCGCTTCGAAAGACTCCCATGTGATGGGATCCGGGGAGGATCCCCCTCAGCGGTCAGGCGAACAAGTGAATCACGTTGCGAAACGCGAATTGAGCCATAAAAAAAGGGCTACCGGATCACCGGTAGCCCTTTGCGGAATTTTTTGGGGTGGCTCTTAGAGCATGCCTTTGATGAGGTCTTCGAGCTTTACGATGTCGATGCCGAATTTGCGGATGCCTTCGGCGGTCTTTTCGGTGGCCATGGCGTCTTCGTTCATGAGCCAGCGGAAGGATTTTTCGTCGGTGGGGACGCGCTGGATATCGAGGTCTTTCGCTGCGGCGGCATCGAGTTTCAGCGTGAGCGGATCGGTGCAGTCTTGAAGCTCTTGGAGGAGGCCGGGGCTGATGGTGAGGAGATCGCAGCCAGCAAGCTCGGTGATTTGGCCCTTATTACGGAATGATGCGCCCATGACTTCGGTGTCGTGGCCGAATTTTTTGTAGTAATTGAAGACGGTGGTGACGGACTGGACGCCTGGATCATCGGAGCCGGTGTAATCGGTGCCGGTGTCTGCCTTGTACCAATCGTAGATACGACCGACGAAGGGGGAGATGAGCTTCACGCCGGACTCGGCGCAGGCGACGGCTTGGACGAGGGAGAAGAGGAGGGTGAGGTTGCAGTTGATGCCTTCTTTCTGGAGGATTTCTGCTGCGCGAATGCCTTCCCATGTGGAGGCGATCTTGATGAGAATGCGGTCGCGGTTGATGCCGTCTTTCTCGTAGAGCTCGATGAGCTGGCGGCCTTTGGCGACGGTGGCTTCGGTGTCGAAGGAGAGGCGGGCGTCGGTCTCGGTGGAGACGCGGCCGGGGACGATTTCGAGGATGGCCTTGCCGAAGAGGATGAGGACGCGGTCGATGATGCTTTCGACGAGGGCATCGCCGGAGAGGCTTGAGCCCTTGTGTTCATCGATGGCTTGCTGGACGAGGTGCTTGTATTCGGCTTTCTGTGAGGCCTGAAGGATGAGCGATGGGTTGGTCGTTGCGTCCTGGGGCTGATAAGCCTGCATGGCTTCGAAGTCTCCGGTATCGGCGACGACGGTGGTGTGTTTTTTGAGTTCTTCGAGCTGATTGGCCATGGTGTGGTGTGTTTTTGTGTTTTTAAAAAAGGGGATTCCGGCCTCTTCCGGGGGGCGTAGCTTGCCACCCGATGGTGCTACCCGCAAGAGCGGCGGTCAGGCTGCTGGGTGAGGCGGGTCTAGGTTCTTGTGAAAAAATTCACAAACTCCGGTTGCGGCACGACTTCCCTGCCACGTAAATCCCCATAGCACCATGGTCGCCCCAAACGATTCTCCAGAAGAAACTCCGCTCGTCACCACGAACGCCGCTTACGACTCCAAGGTCGAGGGCAATGTGATTGTCACCCAGGTCGATGCCGCCATCAATTGGATGCGGAAAAACTCCCTTTGGCCGATGCCGATGGGTCTCGCCTGCTGCGCTATTGAGCTCATGGCTACGGGAGCTTCCCGCTTTGATATTTCCCGCTTCGGAGCAGAAGTGATGCGTTTTTCCCCGCGCCAGAGCGATGTGATGATCGTAGCCGGCACGGTCACCTACAAAATGTCACTCGCGGTGAAGCGTATCTGGGATCAGATGCCTGAGCCGAAATGGTGCATTGCCATGGGAGCCTGCGCCTCCTCCGGGGGCATGTATCGCTCCTACGCGACCCTTCAGGGGATTGATCAGCTGATCCCTGTGGATGTCTATATTTCTGGCTGCCCGCCGCGCCCTGAAGCGCTCATTGATGGGCTGATGAAGCTCCAGAAGCTTGTGGAAGAGGAGGAATCCCTCGCTGCCCTCAAGCCCGAGATCACCAAAGCCCTTTCGTAATCTGATGCTCACCGAGGTCGATACCCAACTCCCGGACAGCGCAGAATCCGCTGTCGCGAAACTCAAAGCACAGTTCCCGGACGCGGTGCAAAGCTCGAAAGAGTTCCGCGGTGAGCAGACTATCGTCATCGACCCTGCGTCGAACGTCGAGTTGCTTACCTACTGTCGCGACACGCTCGGCTTCGATTTCCTCGTCGATGTCTGCTCGGTAGACAATGCTGGCCAAGATCCGCGTTTCGAAGTTGTCTACCACCTTTATTCCTACACCACGTTGATCTCGCTTCGGGTGAAAGCGTTTCTTGGAGAAGATGAGCCTACGATTGGTACCGTGGCCGGCATCTGGGCTACTGCGGATTGGCACGAGCGCGAAGTCTACGACATGATGGGCATCACCTTTGCCAATCACCGCGATCTTCGCCGCATTCTCATGTGGGAAGGCTACCCCTTCTACCCGCTGCGCAAAGAATTCCCCCTTGGCGGGAAGCCTTCAGAAATGCCCGACGTCGCCTTTACGGGCGTCGCCCAGCTTGAAGGGGGGCCATTCGTCACCGCCCCGGGGCCTGGCGATACGAAGACTCGCGAGCCACGCTCACGGGATCAAGATCGTGGGTAGTAGCGGCGGCCTCTTAATCTTAATCGTCTAGGTGTACAATGCCGCGCTTTACGGCTGCGAGGACCGCTTGAGTGCGGTCGTCCACTTCAAGTTTAGAGAGGACGTTGGATACATGAAGTTTCACGGTGGCCTGAGAGAGCGTGAGAGTGGACATGATTTCTTTGTTGCTCATGCCGCGTGCTAGTAGGCCGAGGACTTCTTTTTCGCGCGGGGTGAGCTCGGCACGGGAGGTTCGAGAGGCGAGTTTTTTCTTAATTTCTGTGGGGAAGTAGGTCTCGCCGGATGCTAGAGCACGCACGGCTTCATAGATGGGTTCCATGCCCGCAGCTTTGGAGAGGTAGCCAGTGGCTCCAGCACTGGCCGCGCGGAAGATATCTTCCTCCCCGCTATAGACGCTGAGGACGAGGATACGGGCGGTGGGATCGTGGTTCTTTAGCTCAGTGGTGAGCTGGGCTCCGGTCATTCCTGGCATACGGAAATCAGAGATGACGACGTCCACGGTGTTTTCTGCGTAGAATTCGAGTGCTTCGCGACCTGAGGCTACGGAGCCAGCGAGTTGGAAATCGTCTTGGGTCTGGAGGCCTTCGCAGAGACCGAGGCGAACCATGGCGTGGTCGTCTACGACGAGAATTTTAATGGGGGAGGGCATCCGGGGGGGGAATCAGGGGGCTTTAGTTTTCTTTGCTGGGGATTTTGAACGTAATTTCTGTGCTACCAGGAATACTTTTCATGGAGAACTTAGCGCCGATTCTCTCGCAGCGCTCGCGCATTCCTACAAGGCCGAAATGTCCTTTAGGAGGCGGGGTAGTAGTATCAAATCCGGAGCCATCATCGGTGACAGAGACTGTGAGTTCGCTACTACTGTAGGCGGCAGTAAGTTGAATGTTTTGTGGGGAAGCGTGCTTGGTGGCGTTGAGGATGGCCTCCTGGATTGCTCGAAGTGTTTGCCGCGTACGAAAGTGCCCGAGGTCAAAAATCGTGCCGGTGGTTTTTCGGGAAAAGGATACGTTCGCGTGCGCGATAGTTTCGAGGACAGAATCATCGACGATGTCTGCGATGGAAATACCCTGCTGGAAGGCGGCGCGGAGCTCGAGGACGGAATCTCGTGCTTCTGTGCGGCAGGCGTGGAGCATATGGGCAGCGATTTTTAAGGCACGGGCGCTAGTGGAGGGATCGCCTTTCTTGATTGCTTGGGAGACGTTGTCCAGCTGCATGGAGAGTCCCACCATGTTTTGCTCCACAGTGTCGTGAAGCTCGCGGGCGATGCGATGCCTCTCGCTAAGCATTGCTTCGCGCTCGACTTGGTTGCGCATAATATCCGTCTGGAAAGCAACGCGTTTACGCAGCGAGATTGCCCAGGTGAGGGCGAATAGGGTGGCCGCGATAGCCGTAGCAAAGCCAATGAGCATGCGGCGCAGAGTCCACCAAGAGGCAGGGGTGAGTAATTCAATGTCGTTCACCGAGCGGAGGGAGATGCGGAATCCTTCGATGCTACTTACATCTGGGCGGAAGGATTTATCGATGAGCTGGCAGATTCCAGTAAAGCGCAGCAAAGAACCAGGCTGGAAGATGGTGTCTGAGCTTCCAGGGAAGACGACGTCGAAGGTGGTGCTTCCGCTTCGGCATTGAAGGATCGTCTGCTCGGAATTTTCGGTTTCTCCGATACCGAGGAGTTCGCCTGGTGTCGTGATAAGTTCATTATTCAATGTAGAGGAGTAGGCATCCGTTGTGGGATTGAATAGTACTGGCTCCGCGTTGGCATCTCCTCCAAGTATAGTGATCTGCTCGGCATAAAGAGTGGGGCTAAAAGGTTCCACCGAAACAGTGCCTAGTACTTCAACGATATCTCCAATTTTTGCATCCACACCACCCCGAACTTTTGCGAGAATGCTTCTGCCAGCGCCCCGAATGTAGAGTCGCTGGTATTTTGCACTGGTGACCACGCCTTGAATTCGCACTTTACGAACGCTCGACCACTGTGGGGTGAGTAGCTTATCGAGACTTACAAGCGGTATCTCCCCACGTGAGACTGCGAGGTCGATTTCCTCGAAATCATGAACGCGGATATTTCGTCCGGTGAGCTGTCTCCTATCATTGGCCTGTGAGGCGGCGACCCCGCGGAGCTTAATGTGGCGGTGGATAAGTTGGCGGGCTTTCTCTTCTGCTTCGGGGTTATTGATGAGGATTACATCAATGAGTGATCCGAACGTCTCAACTTCGAGAGTGATGTAGGATGGAGTGATGTTGATCCCGAGGACAAATCCTTCTACTGAGACCCATTTACAATCGAGTTCGGGGCTGAATAGGTTATCGTAAGTGATCGGCAGCGCTTCAGGAAGGGGTGCCCACTCGAGTAGCTCAATATTTTCGATTTCGAGGTGAGGGATGAAAGATCCTTGGTGCGTTTGTCCTTGGATGCGGATCCAAGATCCAAGTTTATACGGGTGGGCAGCTTTTAGTTTATGAGGAATTGCTGCGTAGATGGCAGTGTCATCTTGGCCGATGAAAACGCCAGATTGCTCAATTCCGATGTGAAGAATTTGCGCCTTGAGTGCAATGGGCAGACCTTTCGCTGCTTCTGAAATTGAAAGGTTCCGCACCTCTCTTATCGAGGTGATTGGCTGTCGTGCTGTGTCGGCGCTAGCCGAAGCGAGAGCAAGAGCAGAAAGTGCCGCTAGCACGAAGAGGCGGATCAGGGGCATTCGTCGAAAGCTGGCGGGCTGCTAGGTATGAGCGATCTATCTTAAGATGAGATATCCGATTGCGGGAATGGCGGCAGCGAGGACGATGCCAAGGCATCCACTGCCTGGGACGGGCGTGGGTGTCGGCTGATTGGGGACGATAGGTTCAGGAATCGGGGCGGTGGCCGACTTCTTTTCTTTTTTTCTTTTTTTCTTTTTGGGAGCTGGCGGCGGTGCAATCTCCTCTGCGGGCTCGGCCTCAGGATCAGTGGCGTGGTAGATGGCTAAGGTATCGCCGAAGAGGATACGGTCTTCGTGGCGAAGGGGGGTGCTTTCGAAGATGATCCTGCCGTTTACCTTGGTGTGATTGGTGGAGCCAAGATCAGAGACGGCGTATTCTTCATTCTCTTGAAGCTCTAGGGCTGCGTGTTGGTTCGACGACGAGCCATCGGGGAGGACGATGTCATTAGTGTCGGCGCGACCGATGGAAAATTTGCCTCCGGAAAGTCCGTACTTGTCTTCGTTGCCATCGGAGTGGCAGATGATGATTTTCGCCATATGCCGATGCTACTCTGTCGCTTCGAAAAGGGCAAGGGTATCGCCAAAGAGGATGCGATCCGCATCGCGAAGAACGTGGCTGGAAATGATGTTGCCGTTTACTTGGGTGTGGTTTTTCGAAATGAGGTCGATAACGATATATTGGCCGTTTTCGTTTTCTTTGAGCACCGCGTGGTATTGTGACGAAGTGTTGTCGCGGAGGACGATGGCATTATCCGAAGCACGGCCGACGGAAAACATTTTGCCTTCAAGAGAGAATTTCTCTTCGGAGCCATCAGTGTGGGTGAGCGTAATTTTGGTCATGGGTAGATAACGGGGGTAATGTGATGATCCTATCACGGTAACTTCGTGGCGCTGAAGCGGTAGAAGAGACGAGAGTCTTCCGTGGCAGCGGTGATGGAGGTGGGTGGTGTGGTAATGAGTGTCGAAGTCCAACTTCCTGGGGTGAGGTCTGACGAGACGTCGAGGGTGAGTTCGATTCCGGTGGGAGAATTTGCCCGGGGAAAGCTCCATTTCACAGAATCGGTGCTGATAACAGGGGCGGGGAAATCTTCGGGAATGAAGGGGGAGAGACCGAAGATGTATTCAATAAGGAGAGAGAGGCCATCGGAATCGAGATCGGCGTCGGGATCATTGGCTACGGAATTGGCGGTGGCCCATGAGGCGAAGGAATCGTAGGCGGAGTAATCTTCGGTAATAGTGAGAGAGTAGGGAACTTGGAGTGCCCCGATTTGGTAGGTGAAGCTGAGGATTCCCTTTTCGGTGGGTGTTCCCGAGAGTGTGCCGGTGGTGGGATCAGCGGTGAGCCAAGCTGGGGCTCCGGGAGCGAGGGAAAATGGGTTTGCGCCGGAGGGAGCGAAGCCGAATGCGGGGGTGTGGGAGAAGGGGAGGCTTACCGGGGCTCGCAGGCGGGTGGGCGAGATGATAGTTGCGCTGCTCGCGGCACCAGGGGTGGCGAGGGCGCCGGTGGCGGGACGCCAGCTTTCGCGCTTGCCGTAGGCTGCGGGGGGAATGTCTGGGTGTGCGGCTACGTAGTGAGTGGCTCCAGGATACCAGCTTCGAAGGTAGGTGAAACGGGCGATGGATGGAGTGGTGTCCTTTGGGCCGGGAGGGGTAATTTTAATGGTATCTTCATTGGCGCTGAGGCCGCCGCTATATTGGCCGGCAGTAGGTGCGCTGGGATAGGATGCCGTAAAGATGCTGCTATCTTCGACTACGGTGGTGTAACTTCCGGGATCGAGGGTGATGCTTGGGAAAGTGAAGTTGATACCATTCGAGATGCGCACTCCGGTGAGGTCGAGCGGAGTTGTTCCGGCGTTGAAGAATTCGATGAAATCGAGGTCCCCGGCATCGGCGGAGATTTCGGTGACGCGGAGTGCGGTAAGCAGTGGTGTGGCCGAGGAGGTGCCATTGGGTGCGCCGGGGGTGGGGGTGGTGAATGTGGTGATTTCGCTCGAGTCTGTGGGGCTGCGGCCAGAGGTGGTGCCATCGGTCTCTCCGGTGGTGAAGACTTGGTCGATTAGCTGGCGGTCTTTAGTGATGAGTGCGATATGCTCTGAATAGGTGGAGATACCGAATGCTGGCTCGATGATGGTGTAACTTCCGGGGGCGATGAAGGTGTGGTGGGGAATGAGGTGGCGGGCGGGGGCGTCGCGGGTATTCAGGGCGTCATCGGTGAGTTCCAGGCCGCCGAGGGCGATTGCTTGAGAGTCTGGTGCGTGGAGCTCGATGAATTCATTTTTGAAGGATGGGCGTGGTGCAGGTAGCCATTCATTGAGTAGAGTGTTTCCGGGGGCCGCTGAGGTGGTGGCGATGGTGGAATTGGCGGCACCGGGTGTGGGGGTGGAAAGGTGCCAGCCGATGGCTCGGGAAAGGGAGTGGCCGGAGGGAAGATTGAAGGTGGTGGAGTCGATCAGGGTATTGCTTCTGAGCTGGATGTAGCTCCCAGAGAATTCTTGCTGAATGAGGGTGTAGCCACCGGGTGGGGGAAGGGTGTTTATGGGGTAGGCTTGCGGGGTGTCTGCGTCGTCGGAGAGGTAGTAGGTGGTGCCGGAAATCGGGGCGTTGGAGGTATTGGTGATTTCTACGGTGAAGGTGCCATTGGCTCCGGGGATGATTTCGCTGATGTGGATTCCTGGCTGGGTATTGTCGTAGAAGATATCGATGCCGTGGGTAAGTAGGGGGTGATTTGCGGCGTCTAGGGCGGTGATGGAGATGCGATTAAAACCGGGAATAAGGGTGACTGGGGCGTTTGCGGTTTGCCCGGTGTAGATAGTGCCTGCGACGTCGATTCCCGCACCGGTGGTGGTGATGGAGATGGTGGTGGTGGGTGTGGTGGAGACGTGATAGGTGGCGGCGGCTGGAAGGGTGCTGGAGATGCTGAGAATGGGAGCGGGGGTGGTGCCTGTTGCTTGGGTGAGGACGTAGGTGGCGCGATCTACTGCGTAATCGGCGACGTCGGAAAGGAGTGAGGTGGAGCCTGTGGGTAGGTGGTGTCTGGCCAAGGTGCTGAAGGCGGGCTCGGCGAAGGTGGATTGCGAGAGCTCGCGGAGGTCGGCGAAGTAGGGGGCTTCGATTTCTGGCTTTGCGAAGAAGGGAATGAGCTGGAGGATGCGGTCGTCGCTTTTGATGCGGGAGAGATCTTCGATCATGGGGAAGAGCGTGGACTCTTCATCAAGGCCGGTGTGGAGGATGGTGTCGAAGTCGTGGGGGATGAGTTGGAACCGGGGGGCGCCCTTGGGGCGGTAGAGGGCGTAGTCGTCGTCGATGCCATTAGATAGAGCGGTCTCACGACTTCCTAACAGGGTGTTGAAAGCGAACCAGCGGATCCATTGCTGGGTGTGGATGACATCGCCAACTAAGCTTAGGTAACTTGGATCATTGGCGTCGGATTCGTGCATTGTTTCGACGAATGCTTGGAGGTCGGAGTAATCGGCTTGGGAGCCGTTGGTCTGTTTGTCCCAGCCATCGTCATCATACCAATCGGGCTGATCGTAGATGGGAATTCCTAGGTGGACTCCCCAGTCTTTCTGATCGCGATCGCCGGGGGCGCTACGCTTGCGATACATATTTCCATCGCCACCATCGGGGAATGCGGTTTTGGCGAAGTCGGAATCCAGTGGGACGACTTCGATGTATTGGCCGAACATGGTGTCGTCGGGCACGGAGCGGTCGGTGCCATTGAAGCTGAGCCGAACTAATCGGGTGCGTGGTGCGCGGATTCCGGAGGCGCGAGCGAGGTGCATTCCGAGGTGCTGGAGGGCAGTATTGTAGGAGCCTAGATTGGTATTGGCGAGTCCATCGTGGGGCTGGCCGGGAGGGAAGAAGAGCTTGATGGGTGGGGGATCGAGGCGTCTTGAGCCGTTTCCACGGATGCGGAAAAAGGTGCGGTAGCGGACTTGAGTCTCGCCATTTCGGAGGCTTACGAAGGTGGCATTGCGCGGGGCGTCACTTGAGCTGCTGGTGGCATCGAAGGTGGCGAGCTCGGCGGCGGTGGTGACGAGGCGGTAGTGCCCGGTAGGGGACGGCGTGGTGGGGAGATCTGCTGGGTCGATTGATTGGAAGAGGGCGTTGGCTTCTTGGGCACCGGCGTCGCTGGTGGAGCCAGGCCAGGTGCGGTAGTTTGCGCCATCGGCGGCGGCTACGTAGAATTCGGTGATGGTGCCGGTAGGGGATCCAGGGATGAGAGCGGAATAGATGCCGTCTCCCGTGGTGAGGTCGCCAGCGAAACCGTCGTCTAGAAGGGGAATACGAGTGAAGCTTGGAGGTGTCTCCGAGGAGGCGTCACGATAGTGGAGGGTGGCGGTGATGGAGGTGGAGTCTTCATCGAGAATGCGGACGCTTACAGTGACGGGCTGACCGGCGATGGGAATGGCTGGAGAGTGTGCGACGTCGAGTAGAAGTGGGGCGACATTGGTGCTGGCGACAGAATTGGGAGCTCCAGGGGTGCCGCCGGAAAGGGTGGAAGCTCGCCAGAGCTGGCCGGTATCGGAAGGAAGATTAGAGGCGGTGCTAGTGCGCTCAAGAGAGAAGCCTTCGCCATCATGGGGGACGTCCCATTCCCAGCCGGAGGTAGAGATGCCGCGCCTGCCGGGGCGAAGATCTGCCCAGTCTGCACCATCGGCGTAGCTTAGGGAGTCGATCGTTTCGCCGGAGGCGTCTGAGAGGGTGATGCGTTCGCCAGAATTAGAGAGGCGCCCGGTCCAGCTTGCCGGGGTGATGGCGAGGTACGCTCCTGAGGCGAGCGAGGTGCCTGCGGGAAAGGTGTAGGAGATGCCATTGGTGAAGCTCCAGCCGGAGATGTCGATGGCGGTGGCATCGGGGTTGTGAATTTCGATGAATTCATCTGCTACCGGCTCGGGCGTCCTTTCAGCGTGTGGGGGGTGGTAGTGAACCTCTGAGATGATTGGAGCCGCGGAGGCGGTCGTAATAAGGGCGATCGCTAAGAGTGAATGTGGAGGAATAAGCACGGCTGAGAACATCGCTTCGAGTGGGCAGGACAAGCCCATAATAAGCCACGAATGGGATGTTTTTCGAGCACTATTCCCGAGGGGCGACCGTGGCACGAAGGCGGTAAAACCGCCGCTCGGTGAATTGCGGCTGAATGATCTGCCTAAGCGCTCCGGACGGGGTGAATACGGGGATCCATGAATCGGGGCTGAGATCTGGTGAGGACTGGAATTCGATGTCGATTCCGATGGGAATATTCGCATTTGGGAAATCCCACTGAAGGACGCCATTGATGCGCTGGGGAGCAGGGAATGGCTTGGCGGTGCGTGGCGGGAAGCCGAGGACGAATTCGTGGATCAACGCAAGGCCATCGCCATCAAGATCGGTAGTGAGGGGGATACCGGAAACATTGTTTCTTCGAGCCCAAGGATCATAGCCGGTGAGGGTGACGGCATCGAGGAATCCCGCGTCTTCGCCGTTGGATGTTTGGGAGTCTTTGAAATAGCGCCACTCGATTATCGAGGTGCCAAGGTCGAGAGGAATGGAGCGAGTTTGCCATGGCTCTTCGCCTTCTATGGTCGCGATTTCTTCATTATCGATGTAAAGTCGGAGTCGATCCCAGCCTAATTCAGATGAAGCTCTCCAAGCAAACCCAAGGGTAGAGGACACTGTGGTCTCGATAGTGGTAAAGAGGCTGCTGGATTGATCGTCTGTGATCGCACCGCTACGGAGCGAGGGGGAGCCATCAAACGTGCCGAAGGGCACTACAACCCAGGGGAGTGCGCCGGAGGTGGTGAATGTAAGATCTGGCGTTTCTACGGCAGCGGCTAAGGGATCTACGATTAGCGAAATTGTATGGGTGACGGCGATAGAGCCAGAAGAATTTTGTGCGGTGATGGTGATCGATTCAGTGGTGGAGCCAATTTCTTCGGGGGGGATTCCGGAAATTGTAAGCGTAGAAAAATCGTAGGTAAGCCAGGTGGGTAATCCCACTACCGTGATGCCAGAGGTCGCTTGAATGGCAGAGAAGGTGAGTGAAAAGGCGACGCCGCTAGTAGCCGAACTTTCCTCGCTGATTAGGAGTTGTGGTAGAGGCTCGGGATTTACTTGAATGGTGATTGTGCTAGATACAGAGGCGGTAGTATTTGATGCGGTGACTGTGATCGTTTGCGTTAGGTTAAGCGCTTCGACTGGTGGGGTGCCGGAAATTGTAAGTGTGGTAGGATCGAAGGTGAGCCAGGAGGGTAGGTCTGCGATATCAACTCCGGTGCTGGCACGCTGAACTTCGAATGTGGTGGAGAATGGCACGCGTACGAGAGCGGTGGATTCAGGCACCACTGTGATCGTGGGAGGGATCTCAGGTGTGACGAGAATCTCATAGGGAATGGAGAGCGTTTCTCCTGAATCGCTGATGAGTAGGGAGAATTCGGATACACCGAGAGCAGAGGGGGTGCCAGAGAGGAGGCCGGAGGAGGAATCTACGCTGACCCATGCGGGTGCGTCTAAAGAAAGCGCGAATGAAAGTGGGGCTCCACTAGAGCTTGTGAGAGTAGGGCGGTGATCGAGGGGGCGAAGTAATGGGGTTCGTAGCCGAGTAGGCGATATGAGTGTGGCGATGGGAGGCGCTCCCGGAGTGGCAATACTCCCTGTTGCCGGGCGCCAACTTTCGCGCTCACCGTAGGCGGAGGGTAAGGTGCTGGGGCGTGCCGTGATGTAATGAGTGTCTCCACGGTACCAGCTGCCGTCGTAATCGAAGCGGATCACGGCTGGGGTAGTGGCGGCATCGCCGGGCGGGTGGATAATGATTTTATCTCCTCCGTCAGAAAGGGAGCCTTCAAAATTTCCTGCGACTTCAATATCGCCGAAATTTTGCACGCTTTTAGATACGACTGTGTAACCTCCGGGAGGAAGTGTAAGGGCGGGGAAGGTGAACTCGATTGCGCCTGTGATTCGGACTCCTTCCATTTCGAGTGGAGTAAGAGATACGTTGGTAAGTTCGATGAAATCTCGTGATCCAGAGTCGGCATCGAATTCAGATATGCGTAAGCCTTCGAGATAGGGAGTTGCGGCAGAATCGCCATTTGGAGCACCTGGGGTGGGCGTGGTGTAATTGCGGATTGAATTGAAATTAGGAAACTCTCGGCCGGCAGAGGTGCCGGCAGTTTCGCCAGAGGTGAAGACCTGATCGATTACGGTGCGGTCTGGCGTTACTAAGCGGATTAGCTCTGAGTAACTTGAGATTTTGAATTCTGGCTTAAATACGGCATAGCTACCGACTGCGAGAAATGTGTGATGAGGGAGGCGGTGGCGTGCGGTGGAGCTTGCGGTGTTGATGCCATCATCGGTAAGTTCGAGTCCGCCGAGGGCTACTGGTAGGGAGCCCTGAAGGTCGGGATTGTAGAGTTCGATGAATTCATCGGTGAAGGCTGGGCGTGGTGCCGGGAGCCATTCATTGATGTAGAGGGTGGCGGGGAGGATTGCGGCAGTCTCAGTGATTTGGTTGGCGCTTCCGAGTGTGGGTTCTGAGATGTCCCAACCGCCAGGAAAATTGGGGATTCGGGAAAGTGAGAATCCTTCGGGGACTGCACCGGTGATTACGCTATCGATTTCGGCGTCGTTGTGGAGAAGGACGAGTGTCTCAGGGCTGCCTTGATAGGTGAAGGAGGTGAAATTTCCTGGCTGAAGCATGCCGGAGAGTGGCAGTGAAGAGGTGCCGGGTTCTTGGGCGGCGATGGTGTAGGAAGATAGGTCGAGAATGGAATTAGACGTATTCTCTACCTCGACGTCCAATTGCGTGGAGCCGTTTTTCCGGATTTCACTTAGGCGGAGAGGATTAGTGCTAGATATGGTGTAGAAGATATCGAATCCTTGGCTTCGACCGGTGGGAAGGCTGAGTGTGATGTGATTGAAGCCGGGCTGGAGGGGGCGTTGTACCGAAGTGCCTGAGCGGGTGAAGGTCGCAAGGGGAGAGGAGGATACGAAGTAGCTAGAGGTGCGGGGGAGATTGAGGGTGAAAGGTGCGGTGTCTGTGGGGGAAGCGATTTTATTCAGAATATTTGAAGTGCGCCTTGTATTGGAGGTTTCGATGCGGCTTTTCTCGGCAGTGGCGCGTCCGGGGAGATGGCGGGTGAGGAGTTCATCGATGTAGCGGTCGTTGAAGGTGGTGCGCCCGAGATCTTGTAGGTGGCCGAAGTAGCGATTTCTGATTTCGCTATTTTCAAAGAAGGGAATGAGCTGGGGGATGATGTCTTCACCTCCGATCTCATTTAACTCATTAATCATTGCGAAAATCGGTGGGTTATTGCGGCTGAGTCCTAAGTGGAAAATAGTATCGAAATCGTGGGGGAGGAGCTGAAAGCGGGTGTCTCCGGCCGGGCGGTAGATGGCGTAGTCGTCGTCGATACCGTTGCTAAGATTGGTTTCTTTATTTCCGAGAAAGGTGTTTACCGCGAACCAGCGGAGCCATTGCTCGGTATCGATGACGGAATTGACAGATGGGATGTCATTAGAGGACTGATCCATGACTTCGACGAAGTTTTGGAGATCGGAGAAGTCGTAGGCGCTGGCATTGGTTTGTTTGTCCCATTGATCTGCCTCGAACCAGAAGGGTTGGTCGTAAATGGGAGTGCCGGAGTGGACGCCCCAGCGTTTGGTGTCTCGACTGGGGTTTGCGCTGCGTTTGCGGTAGATATTGCCAGCGCCACCATCGGGAAAGGCGCGGGCTACGAAGTCGTCGTCGAGGGGCTCTATTTCTACATAGAGGTCGTACATGGTGTTGTCGTCATCGGCGCGGTCTTGGCCGTTGAAGGATAGGCGGACGGGACGGGTCTTGGGTGATCGAATACCGGAAGCGCGGCTCAGGAGCATTCCGATGTGTTGGGTCCAGGTGAGGTAGGCATTGATGTTTGTATTGGCGAGGCCATCGTGGGGCTGGCCAGGTGGGAAAATGAGCTTGATGGGGGGAGGGTTTCGGTTGCGTGAGCCGTTTCCTCGGGCGCGGAAAAATGTGCGGTAGCGAATTTCGGATTTTCCATTTCGTAGGCTGATGAAGGTGGCGCTACGCAGCGCGTCGCTTTGGGTGCTGGCGTCGTCGAAGGCGTCGAGCTCGGTGGCGGTGGTGATGAGTCGGTAGTGGCCGATGGTGGGATCTAGGGAATAGGGCTCAAGGTCTGCTGAGGAGACGGTGAGAAAGTGGGCGTTGGCGCCTTGGGTGCCGGAATCGTCGGTAGGGCTGGGCCAGGTGCGGGAATTGCCTTGGGAATCGGAGGCGGCGACGAAGAACTCGGTGATGTTTCCGGCCGGTTGGCCGGGGATGAGGGCGCTGAAGATTCCGTCACCGGGGATGAGGTCGCCTGAAAAACCGTCGTCGAAGAGTTGAAGCTTGGAGAATAAAGGTGGCGATGAGGAAGTGGCGTCGCGGTAATAGAGCGTGGCAGTGATGCGAGAGGGGAGGCCAGGTCTGGGGTCGTCTAAGATTCGGGCGCTGATGATGGTAGGTTCGCCTGCGCGGGGGAGCGCGGGGGAGTGCTCTACATCAAGGAGAAGAGGTGCGATGTTGTCTGCATTGGTAGAATTCGTAGTGCCGGGAGTGCCGCCGGAGGTAGTGCTCGAACTCCAGACTTGTCCGGAATTCGAGGGAAGTGCGGGGGAGGTAGAGGTGCGCTCAAGGGATGCTCCATCGCCATCGTGGGGGGCGACCCAAGTCCAGCCACGAGAGTTTGCACTCCTGGGGCCACGGCGAAAATCCGCCCAGTCGGCACCATCAGCGTAGCGCACCGAATCGATGGTTTCGCCGGAGGCGTTAGATAGGGTGATGCGTTCACCAGAATTCGAGAGGCGCCCGGTCCAGGATGGGGCGTGGACTACGAGATAATTTCCTGCATCGAGTGTGGTGCCAGTAGGGAAGGTATAAGTTACGCCATTCGTGAATTTCCAGCCTGAAAGATCGATGGCGGCGGCATCAGGGTTGTGGATTTCGATGAATTCTTCGTGAGTGGGCTCTGGGGTGCGCTCCTCATGAGGTGGATGATAGTGGATCTCCGAGATGATGGGTGTCGCAAATGCGGGCACTAATGAGAAAAGAAGGAGGACACAGGTGGTGATGACTTGCAAAGAGCCTAGGGGGAATGTGCGCATTAAATTAGGTAGAAGGGGCTACCCCTTACAGAACCCCGTAATGGGTGGTTTTCCCAGTACGAAATGAGAGGGCTATTTCACGACTGGCTTTGCAAATCGGACAAGAGTGCGCGCACCAGATTTCTGGCGGACATCAAAGATATTCAGGGCGCTCGTCTCCGCGTCGATTTGGAGAATTATCGATTCTACCTGCCGCGCGAAAGTCGGATTGCGCGGTTTCAGCGAAGCTGTGTAAACGCCACCTTCAGTAGTGGCCGCGATAAGAAAGAACGTCTTAAAAAATGCGTCGGGATCACGCGCAGTCGCGAAACGAAAAATCGGCCGAATGCGAGGATCTGAAGGCGAGAGAGTCGTCGTCTCTTCCTCGATGGTGTCTTCCATGGTGAGCGTAGTACCATCGAATTTTAAAATCGTCTCCGGTGGCTTTCCGAGTTCCCAGAGGAAACCGCCGCCAGCATAGCGAACGAACCGACCTTTCGTCGAAACCGGTTTATCCAAGCTCGGCACCGTGCGCTCCTGAAGGAATCCGATCTCCACATGGCGATCCATCGCCGCCTCCGCAAGCCAAGCCCGGAGCGGGCCATCCTCAGCTGCTATCGAGAAAAATGGAGTCGCTAAAGTGGCAATCGCCACCAAGCAGCCACAAAGCCATTGCTTGCGTGTGCAGAGGGGGCTCCTAGGATCGGACGTGAACATACGGAAAAAATTGGTTTGGGTGTTAGTTGCGCTCATTGCGATCTGCGCGCTCGGGCTTACGAAAATACGCCTCTCCACCGATATCCTCGATGTCCTTCCAGACAACGTCGCCGGCGTCGAAGCACTACAACGTCTCCAGGCACAGGCCGAAAGCCAGAACCAACTCGTCCTCATCTTCCAAGCCCACGGGGAAACTCCTCTCCCCGAAGAAGGCGCCTTCGCCGCACTCGCCAGCAAGCTCGCCGCCGTTCCCGGCACCAAGCGCGTCCAATGGGAAGAAGGCCTCGGCGACATCCAAGAGCAGGGCGATTGGGCCGCCGTCGTCGCCTACCTCTGGGCAAATACCGACCCCAAAATTTCCGCTGAAAAGCTCAGCCACCTCCACGACAGCGCCGCACTTCGCAAGCACCTCAAACGCACCATCCGCCGGCTCGGCACCACCATGGACGAAGTCGAAGTCGCCAAGCGCACCTACGATCCCCTCGGCCTCCTTGAGCACCCGTTTATCGAAAAAATGCTCGAAGACGCGCCCTCCTTCCTCTCCAAGGACGGCACCGCCCGCATCGTCCTCCTCAAGCCCGAAGCCGATCTCGCTGGCTATAAAGACTACGGCGCATGGTCCGAAAAAGTCCGTAAGGTAATCCGCGCCGAGCTTCCCGATACGCACTTCTTCATCACCGGAGCCCCCGCCATCGCAGCCGAAATCGGAGGCGGCCTCGAAGGCGATCTCTCCAGCACCATGGCAGTCACCGCCGGCCTTGTCGGCCTCCTCTTCCTACTCTTCCAGCGCAGCCCCCGCCAGCTCTTCGCGCTACTCACCTGTCTCACCCTCACCATCGTCGCCGCCCTCGGAATCTGCGGCTGGATCTGGGGCACGCTCAGTCTCGTCTCCGGCGGTTTTGCCGCCATCCTCCTCGGTCTCTGCGTCGATTACGCCATGGTCGTCGGCAGAGAAATCACCCTCGAAGGCGACGCCGCTCGAGGCCAAAAACGCGCCGCCGCAGGCGTCTTCTGGGCCGCCCTCACCACCGCCTCCGTCTTCGCCGCCTGCACGATGAGCGCCCTCCCCGGCGTCCGCCAGCTCGGAGCCCTCGTCGCCGCCGGCCTCATCGCCGGAGCCCTCATCATGGTCATCATCTACCCCATACTCGCCTTCGGCGGAAACGGCCACAAGCCCGTCCGCAAGCCCCTCATCCTCCCACTGCCCACCATCACCCGCAAAGCCGCCACCGCCACCCTCATCATCGGCATCACCGCCGTAGCCGCCGCCCTCACCTTCACCGGCCTTCCCGGTCTCGACTTCGATCCCGCCCGCTTTCGCCCCGAAGACAGCGAAGCCCAGAAAGGCTACGTCACCCTCCAGGAAAACTTCCCCCAATGGAGCGAAGAATCCGTCACCCTCCTCATCCGCCCCCACCTCCTCGCCGCCACCCCCGATCCCGCAGCCCAGCGCACCGCCCTCGAAGCCGAAGTCGCCAAGCTCCAAGCCGATGGCCTCGTCAGCTCCCTCAATATCCCTTACGGCATCCTCCCACTAACCGACAAATTCCCCTCCCAAGAATTTTTCGCCAAAATGTTAGCCTCCCAGGAAAAACTCACCACCGCCATCACCGACGCCGGTTTCAACGACAAAGCCACCGCCTTCCTCACCACCACCACCACCGCCCTCGAAAAACTCCTCCAAAAAACCCCCGCCGCCGCCTACACCACCATCTCCCAACACCCCGCCATCTTCCAAGCCACCCTCCCACCCGACGGCATCCGCGGCGTCCTCCGCCTCGAATCCCCCCGCGGCAGCCTCCTCAGCCAATCCGACCACGCCGCCCTCCGCGCCCTCGACCGCCCCTGGCTCTCCGCCTCCGGCTGGCCACTCCTCCGGCACGACGTCGTCCCCGTCCTCTCCCAAGACAGCTGGCGCGTCAGCCTCCCCGTCATCTGCATCCTCGCCGCCGCCCTCTTCCTCGTCTTTCGCAACATCCGAGACACCCTCACCGCCATCCTAGTCATGGCCCTCTGCCTCGGAGCCATCACCCTACTCGTCCGCAGCACCGCCGGCGTCTGGCACCTCACCAGCATCCTCTGCATCCCGCTCCTAGCCGGCACCGGAGTCGATTACATCATCCACATCATCTTCGCCCTAAGAAGGGAAAACGGCCACCGCCCCCGCGTCCTAGCCGGCACCGGCATGGCCGTCCTCTTCTGCGCCCTCTCCACCGCCATAGGATTCGGCTCCCTCCTCTTCGCCTCCAATAGATCCATCTACGACCTAGGCCTAGTAGCCTCCGGCGGAATCCTCACCATCGGCACCGGCTGCCTCCTCCTAGTCCCCGCCCTCTGGAA
>CALAIY010000009.1 GCA_937922595.1 uncultured Verrucomicrobiales bacterium
ACTACAAAGCCATCCCCGAAAACACCAAGCCCTAGCTCTGCACTATTTCCAATCTCACTTTCCATTATCCTCCCCCTTATCTAGCTCTCTTGCACCAAGAGCATGAACCACACCCTGCGCAGTAACTCCAAAAAGCTCTTCCAGCCCACAAATTACGCACCTAAAGCTCATCAAATTAACTTAGGAACCGTCGGAAAAAATCCATGATGATTAGACGCGGGGCTCATAACAACTTGGCCATAACGGTTAGTCTCTATCTTAAAAGGGAGATCCCTCAGATCTTCGCGTTCGCAGACTTCTTGCCAGTTCATTTCGCCTCAAGCTTAACGCCTAATTTCACTCTTCACCATTCACTTCTCACTCTTCAGCGCAGCCACCGTCCCCACCACTTCCCGCACACTCTTCCGCGTCACCGGCCGCTCAATAAGCCCCTTCACCCGCGCATCCCTTCGCAGCCTTCCCGCCACATCATCGGAAAACTCATCCGCAATATACGCCACCGCTGGAACATACCGCTCACGCTGCTCATGCCGGTAAAATAGCTGCACCATCTCGTAGAGAAACTCTCCCGAGCACTCCGGTAAATCCATCGCGATCACCATCAGCGCATAATCCTGCTGCACCGCCAGCTCCAGCGCCCGCTCCGCCAGTGGCGTCGTCTCCACAATCACCCCAGCCTCGCCTTCCAGCGCCTTCCGCGCCCTCTCCGCAGAACTCCCATCCACAAGCAAAACACGCCGTTTCTCTTGAGGCTTCTTCGTCGCCACTTTTTTTGCCACCGCCTTCTTCGCCACGCTCTTCTTCGGCACCGGCTCCTCCTTCACCTCAACCATCGCCGCCTTCGGAGACACCGCCGTAGCCGGCACCCTCTCCTGCATCCGAGCAATCGCCGCAGCAGCAGACTCAAGCGCTTTCATGGGACGCTCTTTCGGAAGAGCTTTTTTGGATACGGCTTTCTTTTTCAAAACAAGAGACACCACGTTTAGCGACTTTCCCCCGCCTCGTCACCCCTTTATGTAAGCCAATCCCCATGCCCGATTCGATCCGCATCACCGGCGCCCGCCAACACAACCTCAAAAATATCGACGTCGAGATCCCACGCGATCAGCTCACCGTCATCACCGGCGTCAGCGGATCCGGGAAATCCTCGCTCGCCTTCGATACCCTCTACGCTGAAGGCCAGCGCCGCTACGTCGAAAGCCTCTCCACCTACGCCAGGCAATTTCTCGATCGCCTCGAAAAGCCAGACGTCGATTTCATCGAAGGCCTCTCCCCAGCCATCTCCATCGAGCAGCGCACCTCCTCACCAAACCCCCGCTCCACCGTAGCCACCTCCACCGAAATCTACGATTACGCCCGCCTCCTCTTCGCCGCCGCCGGCCAGCCCCACGATCCAGAGACAGGCACCCCGGTAAACCGCCACACCGTCCCCGGCATCGCATCCGAAATCATCGCCCTCCCCGAACGCACCCGCATCATCCTCCTCGCCCCCACCCTCCGCAATTTTTCCGGCAGCCTCAAAATCCATCTCGAGCGCCTCCAAAAAGCGGGCTTCGTCCGCGTCCGCGCAGCCGGTCAGCTCACCGAAATCGATTCCCTACTCGCCGCCAAACCCAAACCCGTAGAAAACCTCAACCTCGATGTCGTCATCGATCGCCTCGTCGTACGCGAAGGATTCGGCTCACGACTTCACGACTCACTCACCACCGCATTCGACGCCTCGCGAAACCACCAAGACATCATCATACTCACCCAGCCAGGCGACACCACAAACCGCGACGCCTGGGACGAGCATCCCTACACCACCGCCTTCGCAAACCCAGAGACCGGTTTCCGAATGCCGGAAATCACCCCCCGCCTATTCTCCTTCAACAGCATCGAAGGCGCCTGCGAGCGCTGCCACGGCCTCGGCACCGTACTCGAATCCGAACACGCCCTCTTCATCTCCGACCCCGAAAAATCCATCGCCCAAGGCACCGTCCGCCTCTGGTGGAAAAAAGGCACCAAAGCCCACACCATCCTCCAGCAATCCGTAAAAACCCTCGCGGAAACCGTCGGAGCCCCCATCCACGCCCCCTTCAAAAGCCTACCCCCCACCTTCAAAAACGCCCTCTTCCACGGCCACCCCCAAAGCGGCTTCGAAGGCCTCGCCCCCGCCGCCGAGCGCCTCCACCAAGAAAGCGAAAGCGAGACCGCCCGCCGCGCCGTCCGCCGCTTCCTCAGCCCCCACACCTGTCCCGCCTGCAAAGGCCAGCGCCTCCGCCCCGAAGCCCTCGCCGTCACCATCGGAGACATCGGCATCGCCGCCTTCACCGCCCTCCCCGTAGCAGACGCCCTCACATGGGCACAAAACATCACCCTCACAGACTCCCAAAAAACCGTCTGCACCGAAGTCCTCGCCGAAGTCATCCGTCGCATCGGCTTCCTCGATAAAGTCGGCCTTAACTACCTCACCCTCGACCGCGAAGCCGGCACCCTCTCCGGCGGCGAAGCCCAGCGCATCCGCCTCGCCTCCCAAATCGGCGGCGGCCTCTCCGGCGTCCTCTACGTCCTCGATGAACCCAGCATCGGCCTCCACCAGCGCGACAACGACCGCCTCATCGAAACCCTCAAAAACCTCCGCGACCTCGGCAACACCGTCGTCGTCGTCGAGCACGACGAAGACACCATCCGCACCGCCGATCACCTCATCGACGTCGGACCCGGCGCCGGCCCCCACGGCGGCGAAATCGTAGCCCAAGGCACCCCCGCCGAAGTAGAGCAAAACCCCAATTCCCCCACCGGCCGCTTCCTCAAAGGCACCCACCAAATCCCCATCCCCAAAAAACGCACCACCCCCACCGCAAAAAAAGAAAACTGGCCCACCATCCACGACGCCACCGCCAACAATCTCCAATCCATCACCGCCGCCATCCCCCCCGGCTGCCTCACCTGCGTCACAGGCCCTTCCGGCTCCGGCAAATCCACCCTCATCGATACCGTCCTCAAGCGCGCCCTCTTCCGCCACTTCCACCGCTCCAAAGACACCCCCGGCACCCACCGCGCCCTCACCGGCCTCGATCACTACGAACGCGCCGTCGTCGTCGATCAATCCCCCATCGGCCGCTCCCCCCGATCCAACCCCGCCACCTACGTCGGCGCCTTCGACCACATCCGCACCCTCTACGCCACCCTCCCCGCCTCCAAAGTTCGAGGCTACGGAGCCGGCCACTTCTCCTTCAATGTCCCCGGCGGCCGTTGCGAGACCTGTAAAGGAGACGGCCACATCAAAATCGACATGCACTTCCTCAGCGACGTCTACGTCCCCTGCGAAGCATGCCACGGCTCCCGCTACAACAGCGAAACCCTCGAAGCCACCTTCAAAGGCAAATCCATCGCCGATGTCCTCGCCCTCACCATCGAAGAAGGAGCCCGCTTCTTCGCCCCCGTCCCCAAAATCGCCGAAAAGCTCCGCCTCCTCTGCGAAGTCGGCCTCGGCTACCTCCACCTCGGCCAGCCCGGCACCACCCTCTCCGGCGGCGAAGCCCAACGCGTAAAACTCGCCGCCGAACTCTCCAAAACCAGCCAAGGCCAAACGCTCTACCTCCTAGACGAGCCCACCACCGGCCTCCACTTCGCCGACATCCAGACCCTCCTCACCGTCCTCTACCGCCTCCGCGACGCCGGAAACACCCTCATCGTCATCGAGCACAACCTAGACGTCATCAAATGCGCCGATCACATCATCGACCTCGGCCCCGGCGGCGGCAAACACGGCGGCAAAATCACCGCCCAAGGCACCCCCGAAAAAGTAGCCAAAGCCAAAAACTCCCCCACCGCCCCCTATTTAGCCAGAACACTTCAACGCTCGTAATTCCGTGTTCGATGTTCAATATTCAAAATCCATTCGCGTGCGCTCTCTAATCTTCATTCTCCTCATCCTCCCCTTCGCCCTACCCGCGCTCCACTCCGAGCCACCCGTCCTCCGCGAAGCCCAGCAAGCCCTCGCCGATGGTCTCCCCGAAGTCGCCACCGCCAAGCTCTCCCGCGCCCTCTCCCAAAAAGACGGCCTCCCCAAAGAATTCATCCCCACAGCAAAACTCCAGCTCCTCGAAGCCTACGTCCGCGCCGGCCACCCCGACGACGCCCTTGCCCTCAAGCACGAGCCCACCCCCCACACCGCCTACTGGACCGCACAAGCACAAGCACGAATCAACCACCTCACACGCGCCCTAAAAACCCTCACCACAATTCCGGACACCCACCCCCGCGCCCGCCCCGCAGCCTTCGCCCGCGCCAGCATCCTCCTAACACTCGGCAACCAAGAAGCCGCCCTCGAAGCCCTCGCCCCCCTTCTCCCAGCACCCGATGCCACCATCCGCACCGCCGAAATCCTCCTCAATTCCGGAGACGCCGAAAAAGCCGCCACCACCCTAGCATCACTAGAAACCCCCACCCCCCAATCCACCTACCTCACCGCTCGCCTCGCCCTCGAAGCAAAAGACCCCGCAGCAGCCCTCACCGCCATCGGCTCCACCCCATCCGATAATGAGCCCCCAAATCTCACCGGCCACTTCGCCATCGCAAGAGCCCGCGCCCTCCACGGAATGGCAGAGCCCACAGCCGCCCGAGAAACCCTTCTCAATTTCGTCCGCAATACCCCAGCCCACCCCCTCGCCACCTCCGCCCTCGCCGCCCTCGAGCCCTTCGAAGCCTACAAAGACACCACAATCATCCCCGCCCTCGAATCCATCCTAGAAAACACTCCCCCACCCCACCTCGCCCGCGCCGCACACTTCTACAAAGCCCTCACGTTATCGAACACCGCAACAACACCCCAAGAAACAACAACGGCATTCGAAACCACCAAAAGCCTCTTCATCACCCCCGACGAAATCACCACAGAAACCCCCGAATTCGAACGCGCCGTCCTACTCCTCATCGACCTAGAAAACCGCAGCGGCATTACACCCGAAGAACGCCAAGGCACTAAACTCGCAGGCACCAAGCCCGAATCCATCCGCCAACAACTCGCCGATCTCGAAGCCCGTGCCCTCTACCAAGCCGGCAAATTCCCCCAAGCCGCCCAATCCTTTCTCGCCTCCGGCGAAACCGGTTCCCACAACGCCGCCATCGCCACCCTCCGCAGCGGCACCCCACCATTCCAATCCACCGAAAACCCCACCATCCTCCTCGAACGCGGCCTCTACGCCGCAGCCAATGGCCAGCCCAATGCCGCCACCGACCTCGACACCTTCCTTCGCGACTTCCCCCGCCACACCGATGCCTACCGCGCCCATATCGCCCTCGCCGAACTCGCCCTACTCACCTTCCCACCAAACCGCAAAACCGCCGCCAAACACATCCGCGCCGCCCGCGAATCCGCCCCCACCAGCGACACCGATGCCCTCCAGCGCATCGATTACACCTCCCTCTGGGTAGCATCCGCCAGCGACACCCCCACCGCCTTCACCACCCAAGCCAACGCCTTCCTCACCCGTTGGCCCGCCTCCACCTTCCGCCCAAAAGTCCGCATGAAACTCGGCGAGACCGCCTTCCGCGCCGGAAATTTCCCCGCCGCCCGAGTCCACTTCGAGACCCTCGCCGAAGAGACCCCCGACGCCGCCGAAGCCGAAGCCGCCCTCTTCTTCGCCGCCCGCGCCGCCCTCTCCATGGCACCCGGCGGCCAGAATTCCATCGACGAAGCCATCGCCCTCTGGGAAAAAGTCGCCGCCCGGAAAGGCGATCTCTTCTTCCACGCCCGCGAGCAACAAGCCCTCGCCAAACGCTCCGCCAATCTCGAAGCCGACGCCATCCAGATCCTCGAAAGCATCCTCACCGCCGATCCCCCACCCCCCACCGATCTCCGCGCCTCCGCCCAGCTCACCCTCGGCGAAGCCCGCCTCGCCCTCGCCGGAAAAAACTCCGCCAAACGCCAAGCCGCCATCACCACATTCGATACCCTCGCCGCCGATACCACCATCCCCGCCCGCTGGCGCGAAGACGCCCGCTACCACAAAGCCCGCGCCCTCGAATCCGCCGGAGACACCACCGCCGCCCTCGAACTCTACTACGACATCGTCCGCTCCCCCATCGATCCCACCAACAAAACCTCACCCTGGAAATACCGCGCCGGCTTCGAAGCCATCCGCCTCCTCGAAGCCACCGAAAACTGGAAAGGCGCCATCACCCTCGCCGAAAAACTCGCCGCCAGCACCTCCCCACGCGCCCCCGAAGCCGCCGCCCTCGCCGAACGCCTCAAACTCCAGCACTTCGTCTTCGATGAAAAAACGAAAGACTAAAATGCACAACCACGAAACACCCCCCCACGACATCCGCGACCGCTCCTTCGAATTCGCCATCCGCATCGTCGATCTCTACAACGACGCCGAAGAAGCCCTCCCATTTCTCGATCAACTCCTCCTCGCAGGCACCACCATCGGCGCACTCGTAGAAGACGCCCACTCCGGACACAACAAACCGCTATTCGCCGAAAAAATGGATGCCGCCTGTAAAAAAGCCCGGGAAACACACTACTGGCTCCGCCTCTTCGCAGAGACACAGCCCTCCCCCCAAAAAGAACTCCTCAGCCTCACCGACGAAGCCACACAACTCACCGCGATCCTTACCAGCATCGCCACAAACTCCCGAGATCGATAATCTCAACTCCGCACGCCCCACTTCCGCACTCAATTCTCATGTCTCTACCCAAGCTCTACATCCCCGGCCCAGTAAACATCTCCCAGGCCACCAACGACGCACTCGTCCAACCCATGATTGGACACCGAAGCAAAGACTTCCAAAAACTCTACAGCAGCATCCAACCCGGCCTCAAACAACTCTTCGGCACCACCCGCCCCGTCTTCATCTCCACCTCCTCCGCCTGGGGAGTCATGGAAGGAGCCCTGCGCAACGTCGTCACCAAAAAAGTCCTCAACTGCTGCAAAGGAGCCTTCTCCGATAAATGGTTCGATGTCTCCAAACGCTGCGGAAAACAAGCCGATACCCTCCAAGTAGAATGGGGCCAGCCCATCACCCCCGAAGCCCTCGATCAACGCCTCGCCACCGGCGAATACGACGCCGTCACCCTCGTCCACAACGAAACCTCCACCGGCGTCCTCAGCCCCCTCGCCGAACTCGCCGAAGTCCTCAAAAAATACCCCCACGTCATCTCCATCGTCGATACCGTATCCTCCTTCTCCACCGTCCCCATCAACTTCGATGAACTCGGAATCGACGTCCAACTCCTCGGCGTCCAAAAAGCCCTCGCCCTCCCCCCCGGCATGGCCCTCTTCACCGTAAGCCAACGCGCCCTCGAACGCGCAGCCACCCTAGAAGACCGCGGCTACTACTTCGACTTCCACGAATTCGAGAAAAACGCCGAGAAAGACATGACCCCCTCCACCCCCGTCATCCCCCACATCTACGCCCTCAAATCCAAAGTCGATGAAATCCTAAAAGAAGGCCTAAAAAACCGCTTCGCCCGCCACGAAAAGCTCAACGCCATGGTGCACGCCTGGGTAGACAAACAAGGCTTCGAATTCCTCGCCCCCGAAGGCTACCGCTCCAAATCCCTCACCTGCGTAAAAAACAACAAAGAAGCCGATCTCCCCGCCATCATCGCCTACCTCCGAGCAAACCACCACCTCATCATCGATGGCGGCTACGGCAAAATCAAAGGCAAGACCTTCCGCATCTCCAACATGGGAGACGAAACCGAAGAATCCATAACCACCCTCCTAGCCGCCCTCGACGACGCCTTCGCCAAAGCCTAACGCCACCCCGTTCACTGCCATCAGCAACGAAGAGTCGCACTAAGCGCCCCCCTGATTCAGAGCCCCTTTGCGCGAGTCCCCATCCAAAAAAACCGAAATCCCCGCCTCCAGCTATCCCTAAAACACCTTCCGCAACACCTTCGAATTTCGCCCACTCGCGGCTAACTTCTCCGCACGAGCCGAAGGCAATTCCGATATCTCCACCCGCTCGTATCCCATTCGCTTTTCAAAAAAAGCTGCACGCTGAGTCGTGAGCGCAAAGATAGCAGATGCGCCCCGCGCACGAGCCTCCTTTTCTGCGTGCTCCACCAAGCGGATCCCATAGCCCTGCCCCTCATGCGTTGGGCGAATGTAGAGGCACGCAAGTTCCGCAATGCCCTCCTCAACGCATTGATGCAGCGCTACCGTCCCCAAGATATTTCCATCCACTTCAAACACCCAGTAATCACCAATCCTATCTAGAATCTCAGTGCTTGTCCGCCACACCAGCGACTCCGCCTCCACAGCTTGGTGTAGCAACGCCAAAACATCCGCAACATCGGCCTCCGTTGCCGCACGTACCTTTCGATAAGTATCGACATAAAGCATCGTCGCAATCCCCTCATTGGAAAACAACTCACGGAGAATACACTCACTCACCGAACCATCAATAATATGCGTTCGCGCGACGCCCCCTTGGCAAGCCTTCACTCCCCAACGCACCTTGGAATGAAACCCAGAGCTCGCATTAGCAGTTTCCTTCAGTAATGCCTCAACTCGATCCACCGGCACATGTTGCGGTTCCGTACCGATTGAATCACCAGTAAGATAAATCACCTTACTCGCTCCAAGCGCCGCAGCGACTGAGGCAGCACACTCATCCGAATTCATCCGATACGTTGCCCGATGGCCATCATAGCAAAGGGGAGCAATCACTGGCACCATTCCTTGCTCAAGAAATGCGTGAAGCCCATCCGCCTCTACCCGCTCGATTACACCTGTTGCGCCAAGATCCTGCCCTCCACGCACCCCAGCAGCACGCGCGATCAATGCATTCGAAGTCACCGCCTTTACTTTCAGACTAGTAAGTTCCTGCATGAGAAAACTCGTCATCCGAGTAATCACATCAATACTGAGTTGAAGCGTTTCCTCATCCGTCTCCCCGATACCTTCAGCATCAGAAACTAGCAATCCACGCTCAGCAGCAAGTTCACGCACCTGCGCAGCAGCACCAAAGACGAGCACAATGCGGATTTCTAAAGAAAGCAATACACTAATATCGAGCAAGATATCAGAAAACGCCGGCGAAGCTACAACCGAGCCATCCACAGCAATCACAAACACCCTCCCGCGGAACTGCGGCACATACTGTAGCGCCCCACGGAGATCGACAAACTGGCTGGTGAATCCTTCCATCAATCTGAATAACTCAGCCAATTAAGGCATCGTCACTTTTTGTGGGAGATCGATAAATTTCGGCTCGCGCCAAGTGAGGATCTCCGGCTCTCCCTTAGTAACTAGCACCGTGTGTTCAAAGTGCGCGGAAGGCTGCCCATCGTGAGTCACCACAGTCCAATCATCGCCGAGAATCTTCACCCTCGGCGTGCCCATATTTACCATCGGCTCCACCGCGAGGATCATTCCAGCCTTAAGCCTAGGCCTTGCCCCCTTCCGGCCAAAGTTTGGCACCTGTGGCTCCTCATGAAGCTCTCTCCCCACCCCATGTCCCACAAATTGCCTCACCACCGTATAACCTAGCGGCTTCACATGTGCTTCCACCGCATTGCACAGCGTGCCAAGCATTTCCCCCTCGCGAGCGTGGTCGAGCGCGATGTGAAGCGACATTTCAGTCGCCGCGAGAAGATCCCGCGTTTCTGGAGCAATCATGCCCACGGCCACCGTCGTCGCATTATCGCCCACCCAGCCGTTTTTGAATACACCCACATCGATGCTCACGACGTCACCATTCTGAATAATCTTATCCGATCGGCCAATCCCGTGCACCACCTCCTCGTTCACCGAAATACACGTCTGCGCCGGGAAGCCGCGATATCCAAGGAAGGCACTCACGCAATCGCGCTCCGCCATAAGCTCTCCCGCAGCCGTATCCAGCTGAAGCGTCGAGACCCCCGGCTTCACCATGTCACATAGGGTGAGAAGGATATCGCGGGCAGTGCCCCCAGCGATGCGCATGGCATCAATCTCGGAGCCAGTTTTGATTGGAATACGATTACGGCGACCCATGGGTAAGTTGAGAAAAATTAAATGCCTCCGCAGTGTTCGAGCGCGGAAGCGAAACGGCTCGATACCTCGTCTGGATTCCCCGTCCCGTCCACCTCGATCAAGATTCCTTTGTCTCGGTAGTAATCTACGACCGGCTGCGTCATGCGCGAATACTGCTCCATCCGAAGCCGGAAAACATCTCCTACGTCATCAATCCGCCGAATGAGCGCTCCTCCACATTTTGGGCAATCTCCACTTTCTCCTACCGCCGATGGCGGAAACGCCTTTCCGCAATCTCGACACGTCTGACGCGACGTCGCACGCTCCAAGCGCACCGAATCCGGAACATCAAAGAGAATCGCCAGCTGAAGTGGTGTGCCCCGTTTTTCGAGCAGCTTTTCGAAGGCCTTCGTCTGCGCGAGCGTTCGGGGAAAACCATCGAAAAAAAACTGATCGCCATGCGTGTCCAACCAGCTCTCTACAAGCCCAATCACCATCTCGTCTGGAACGAGCGTGCCCGTTTTCGAGAGCTCAAGCGAGAGTTTTCCCAGCTCAGTGCCAGCACGTTCCTCAATCCGAAGCATACGCCCAGTTGAGACCACGGAAATTCCCGTTTTAGCGGAGAGCCAGGCCGCCTGAGTCCCCTTACCACATGCGGGCGGACCAATAAAGAGGGCGCGCTCAATCATGGCCCATCAGAGGGGATACCTTAAACAGACTGCTGGTAGATCGAGTAGGCGACGCCTAGAAGGATGAGCAATCCAATGGCAGCGTAGAGCCACACCATATTCTCATCCGAAGGTTTGCCCGGAGCACCTCCCTGACGCTCGAAGCGACCACGAGCCTTTCCTTTGCGAAGGAAGCCATCGTAGTGGCGCTGGATAAGGTGAGTCTCGACCTGGCGCATTACATCAAGCAACACACCCACAAGAATCAGAACAGAAGTGCCACCAAAGAATTGAGCAGCTACCGGCGACACATTGAGCTGCTTGCTCAAGATCGCCGGAAGAATTGCCACCACGGTTAAGAAAATGGCACCAGCGAAGGTAAGGCGGCTCATCGTGTAATCGAGGAAATCTGCAGTAGGCTTGCCTGGACGCACACCAGGGATGTAACCGCCGTTCTTCTTGAGATCTTCAGCAATCTGCTGTGGCTGGAACATTGTCGCCACCCAGAAGTAGCTGAAGAAGAAAATCAGAATTCCACTCAACACGAAGTAAAGAGTGCCTTGCCCACCAAGATCAGCTGCAAGATTCTCTGCCCAAGATTTGCCAGGAAAGAGGAACCCAAGAATAGTCGCGGGGAAAAGAAGAATTGCCTGGGCAAAAATGATCGGCATCACGCCACCGAAATTCACCTTGAGTGGCATATACTGTGTCTGCCCGCCATAAACCTTACGGCCAACAACACGCTTCGCATACTGCACCGCAATACGACGCTGAGCTTGGGTGAGTGAGATGATCACTGCAATCACCGCGAGGAGGAATGCAAAAAGAATCACAAGCTTCACCGCTTGGATGGGATCACCGACGGCACCTTCGATGTAAGTCTTCCAGACCTGCACCATCGCGCCGGGAAGCGCGGAGATGATGTTCACCGAAATAATGAGCGACATGCCGTTTCCGATGCCACGCTCGGTGATTTGATCACCGATCCACATCAAGAGGAGTGTTCCAGCCGTCATCACAATCACTGCGGTGATGACAAACATCGTGGCGTTATCCGTAACTACGAGGTCTTTGCCGAGGCGAGAAATCGTATCGCCAATACCACTCAGAAGAGGGTTTTTCTGGGGAACCAGCAGGCTTTTCGCAAGCAAGCCTCCCTGGAGGACACAGAGGACAATCGCGACGTAGCGTGTAATCTGCCCAATTTTTTGACGCCCACCGTCTTCGCGAGCGAGCTTGCCCAGCTGCGGAACCACTGCCGTAAGCAGCTGGATCATAATCGAAGCACTGATGTAGGGCATGATGCCCAGGGCAAAGATAGCGCAGTTTTGCAGGCCGCCTCCACTGAAGACGTTTAGCAGTGCGGTGATCGTCACCTCAGTGCCACCCGCACTTGCTTTGTCTTTCACCCACTCGGCAATTACCGAAGCATCGACTCCTGGAAGTGTGATCGCGACCCCGATCCGGACGATGATGATCATCGCGAGCGTGAACATGATCCGCGAGCGGAGCTCGGGAATCTTCAACGTTTTAGCGAAAGCGCTGATCATTGGATCTTCTAGAAATTAAGGGGGGCTGGAAAAAGGAACGGGGAAGAAATCAATTATTTTCTACCCCTGAAACGAGGAACCGGGAGGCAAACCGCTTTCTAGCGACCATGCAACCCGATTCCTTAAAGGTTTGTGAATTAAAACCCCGATTATTCGGCGATGCTGCCACCGGCGGCTTCGATCTTGGTCTTGGCAGAAGCACTCACTTTCACACCGGAGACGGTGAAAGATTTCGTGAGTTCCCCGTCGCCGAGGATTTTAGCTCCAGCCCATTGCTGGCCTTTCATGAGTCCAGCAGCACGGATGGCTTCCTCATTAATCTCAGCACCAGCTTCAAACTTGGTCTCAAGGTCGGAAACATTGAGGACAGCGTAGCTGATTTTGAAATTGGCGTTGTTGAAACCGCGGCGTGGAAGACGGCGATAAAGGGGCATCTGGCCACCTTCGAATCCGATTCGAATGCCTTTACCGGCGCGGGACTTCTGTCCCTTGTTACCACGGCCGGAAGTCTTTCCTAAGCCAGAGCTTTCGCCACGCCCGAGGCGTTTGCGGCTGTGCTTGGCGCCGTCGTTTGGTTTGATATCGTGAAGTCGCATAACTGTAGGTGCGTTAAAAATTCGTTAATTAGAGAGCCGCTTTTTCGCGGAGCTTTTTGCCACGTGCCTTGTAAATCTCATCGCGGGTGCGGAGCTGAGCAAGAGCATCGAGCGTCGCTTTCACAACGTTGGCGTGGTTGTTTGATCCAAGTGACTTGGTAAGAACATCTTTAATGCCGACAGCCTCAACAACTGCGCGGACAGAACCGCCTGCAATGATTCCAGTTCCTGGAGAAGCTGGACGGAGCATGACGCGTCCGCCACCGTGCTCACCAATTACTGGGTGCGGGATGGTGGTTCCATCGAGGGATACTTCCTCGAGACGGCCTTTTGCGTATTCGGTCGCTTTCGTGATTGCCTCAGCAACCTCGTTCGCTTTACCAAATCCCCAACCGACTTTGCCCTTGTGGTTACCGGAGACGACGAGAGCACTAAAGCTGAAACGACGACCACCTTTGACCACTTTGGCACAACGGTTGATGAAAACTACTTTCTCGACGATGTCCGACTTAGGCTCATCGCTTTCGCCGCCACGGCCTCCACGACCACCACGGCCGCCGAATCCGCCGCGTCCGCCACCTGGGCCTCCGCGTCCGCCGCCTGGGCCGCCACGTCCACCACCGGGACCTCCACGTCCGCCGCCTGGGCCTCCGCGTCCACCGCCTTGTCCGCGTCCGCCACCTGGGCCTCCGCGTCCGCCGCCGCCACCACGATAGCCACCGCCACCGCCGCCACCTGGGCCACGGTAACCGCCGCCACCGCCGCCGGGAGCACCACCACCGGCGGGCGCGCCAGTTGATGCTGCAGGTTTCGCGGCTGCCGCTGGGGCAGCTGCTGGTGTTGAATCAGATTTTTCTGGTGTATCAGCCATGGGTCGGGAAATCGGGAATTAGAATTTGAGGCCACCTTCGCGGGCAGCGTCGGCGAGGGCTTTTACCTTGCCGTGGTAGATGAAACCACCGCGGTCGAAGACGACAGTTTCGATGTTTTTAGTTTTTGCGCGCTCCGCAACAAGAGAGCCAACTTTCGTCGCGACTGCGATGTTAGCGGAATTCGTGTTGTCGACAGCCTTTTCCGTCGTGTTAACGGAAACAAGTGTTGCACCGGCCATATCGTCGATCAGCTGCGCGTAAACGTGCTGATTGGACATGTGAACGGCGAGACGCGGACGATCTGCGGTGCCAGTGACCTTCTTGCGGATGCGACGGTGCACTTTGCGCCGGGTCGCCTTGCGGTTGAGTTTGCTCATTTGATGTGGGCGTAAATGGTTCGAAAAGATTATTTGGAGACGCTCTTACCGGCTTTGCGGCGGACGTATTCATCGACGTAACGGACACCTTTGCCCTTGTATGGCTCAGGCGGATAATAGGCTCGGACGTCGGAAGCAAACTGACCAACCAGCTGCTTATCGATTCCTTCGACGCTGATTTTGGTATTATCCGTGACCGTCACCTTAAGTTCCTCAGGGATTGCTTTAAGCACTGGGTGCGAGAAGCCGAGGGAAAGATCGAGATCTTTGCCCTTTACCGCTGCGCGGAAACCGACTCCCTGAATTTCAAGATTCTTGGTGAAGCCTTGGCTGACACCAATAACCATGTTGTTTACAAGAGCTCGGACGGTGCCGTGAAGGGCACGAACAGTGCGCTCCTCGCTATGACGAGTGATGGTCACTCCTTCGTCGCCTTGATCAAGAGTAATCCCTTCTGGGAGGGTGAAAGAGAGCTTTCCCTTAGGTCCTTCGACATTAAGTGTCGAATCAGCAGCTACATCGAGCTTTACCTTTTCAGGGACGGGGATGATTTGTTTTCCGATGCGGGACATGGTGTGTTCTGCGGTGGGAGTTGTGCGGTTAGCCGAAGGCGGGATTACCAGACGAGAGCGAGGATTTCGCCGCCCATCTTTTGTTTGCGTGCCTTATGGCCGGTCATGAGACCTTTGGAGGTGGAGATGATCGAGATTCCCATGCCGCCAAGGACGCGAGGAATTTCATCAACAGAAACGTATTGGCGAAGACCAGGCTTGCTGATTCGCTTGAGGTTGGTGAGAGCACCTTTGCCAGTCTTATCAGCAAATTTAGGCTTCACCTTAAGCTCGGGAAATTTGCCCGAATTATCGACTTCATAGCCCCAGATGTAGCCTTCCTCTTGGAGGATTCGGGCGATCTCGGCTTTGATTTTCGAGTAGGGGGCGCGGAATTCCTCATTGCGTGCGTTGCTCGCGTTTTTAAGGCGCGTGAGGAAATCGGAGATGGGGTCAGTAAGCTGTGCCATCGGAAAATAAGGTAAGGTTTGGAAAAACGTCCGGTTAGTGGGTTAAGCAGCCTGCTCAGTCTCGGAAGACTTCGTGTTTGGCTTGCGGAAGGGCATGCCCGTCTCCTTAAGGAGCTGGAAGGCATCTTCGTTATTAGTGGCGGTGGTGACGATGGTGATATCGAAGCCAATCTGGCGCTTCACCTTGTCCATCTCGACCTCAGGGAAAATCGTCTGATCGGCGACACCAAGAGTGTAATTCCCACGGCCATCAAAGCTCTTTGGAGAAATTCCGCGGAAGTCACGAATACTTGGAACCGCAATGCGCATGAAGCGGAGGAGGAAATCCCACATCTTCTCACCACGAAGGGTGACGACAGCGCCAAGAGGATCGCCAGCACGAAGCTTGAAGTTCGATACAGACTTCTTGGCTTTTGTGACGACTGGCTTTTGACCGGTGATCAAAGTGATCTCAGAGACAACGTCTTCAAGCGCCTGCTTGCGATCGGCCTCTTTACCAACACAGCTGTTGATGACAATCTTCTCGATCTTTGGGATCTGGTGGACATTCTTCACGCCGAGGGACTCTTTGAGTGCCGGAGCGACGCGTTCTTTGTATTCTGTGAGGAGGAGTGGTTCCATGGTCTTGCGATCTGTTGCCCAGAGGGCGTGGCGGAAAAAGGGAGAGGATTGGGAGTTGGCTGCGGGGAGGCCTAGACGCGGTGGAAGCAGGATCTCAATCCCCTGTCCATTACCGCGGTCCGGTTCCTACTAGGCTTTGGCCTTCTTTTCTAGTAGTTTCACGTTAGAAATGTGAATTGGTCCCTCACGCTTGATGAGACCGCCCTCGGCGCCCTCTTGTGTGGCGCGAGTCGCCTTGGTAATCATGCGCACGCCTTCGACAAGCACCTGCGATTTCGCTGGGTAGACCTGAAGGACGATACCTTGAGAACCTTTATGGTTCCCGGCGATGACTTTTACAGTGTCACCTTTTTTGACGTGGGTCTTAATTGCTGCGCTCATGGCTCGGTAGGAAGAGGCTGATTCTAAAATTATTTGAAGGAAAACCGCTTACAATACCTCAGGAGCGAGGGAAACGATCTTCATGAAGTTCTTTTCGCGTAATTCGCGAGCGACAGGTCCGAAAATACGGGTGCCTTTTGGATTATTGTCCTTATCGATGATTACGACGGCATTGCCATCGAATCGAAGAATTGAGCCATCGGCTCGGCGGATCGGAGCGGCAGTGCGCACGATAACGGCGCGAACCACGGTGCCTTTTTTCACACCTGCTGTAGGCGTTGCTTCACGGATGTGCGCCGTGATAACGTCACCGACGCCGGCGGAACGCGAACGTGTGCCGAGGACGCCAATCATTTTGGCGGAACGGGCACCGGTGTTGTCGGCTACCGCGACTGAAGATTCCATCTGGATCATGGCTCGTAAAAAAGTGGGAGTGGGGAGTTTGGCCGAAGGCCGGGGAAAAAACTAGGGGAACGGCTAAATTGCCGGATTAGTGCGCGAGCACTTCAGTGAGACGCCAGCGCTTGCTTTTGCTGAGTGGGCGACACTCCATCACACGAACTTTGTCGCCAATGGAAGCCTCCTCTTTTTCATCGTGAGCGTAGAGCTTAGTCGTGCGCTTAATGATCTTACGGAAGCGTGGGTGTGGCACGCGGCGAACGACTTCGACAACAATCGTCTTCGTCATCTTGTCCGAGGTGACAACGCCGACGCGAGTCTTGCGGAGGCCGCGCTCATTTGCGGCTGGGGAATCTTGGGCTTCTTCGCTCATGTTCTAAAAATTTGTTTGGATTAGGCTAGGCACCAACCGGTGTTAAGCGGATGCCTTGGCCTGGATGCGGCGCTCGCTGAGAACCGTCTCGATCTTTGCAACTTCACGACGAATCGTGCGGAGGCGTGACGGGTTTTCGAGTTGGCCAGTCTCCTGCTGGATGCGGAGATTGAGCACTTCGTGTTTCAAGTCGCGGCTTTTGTCTGCGAGCTCAGTTTCATTGAGATCACGGAGTTCTTTGATTTTAACGGTGGCCATAGCGGTCGTCAGTAGATGAAAATTGGGAAAACGGATTAATGGTCGCGAGTAACGAAGCGAGTGCGGACACCGAGCTTGTTTGCGGCGAGGCGACAAGCCTCTTTGGCGGCTGATTCACCGACGCCATCGATCTCGAAGAGAACGTGGCCAGGCTTTACAACCGCGACCCATGCGTCAACGGCACCTTTACCTTTACCCTGACGTGTTTCAGGCGGCTTACGGGTAACGGACTTATCAGGGAAGATACGGATCCAGACCTTGCCTTTACGCTTGAGGTAACGGTTGATCGAAATACGACATGCTTCGATCTGGCGGTTGGTGATCCAGCCGCGATCAAGCGTCTGGAGACCGAACTGGCCGAAATCTACGTTCGTTCCGCGTGTAGCGTTGCCTGCACGGCTGCCACGTTGGGTCTTACGGAACTTGGTTCTGCGGGGCATTAATGCCATGATTCTTTACCTCGGGGGGTGGATAGCGTTTCGGTTGAAAGAGAAAGCGGTTTCTTGGGGAAACTCGTTTGTTAAGAAGCGGCGGGTGCCTCAGGAGCTGCGTCGGCAGGAGCTGCAGGAGCATCAGGTGCGGCTGCGGGAGCCTCGGGAGCAGCATCAGGTGCGGCTGGAGCATCTGCCTGACCGGAATCAGGAAGTGAAGCAGAAGAAGTCGGCCCTCGGCGGGCGGATGGACCACCGGTAGTGCGGCGCTCCTTCACGACTTCATCTTTCTTATTGATCCAGCACTTGATGCCGATGATGCCATAAACGGTGCGAGCTTCAGCGAAGCCGTAATCGATTGGGACACGGAGAGTTTGAAGAGGGACACTTCCCTTACGATACCACTCAGCGCGGGCAATATCTGCACCACCGAGACGTCCAGCACAGCGGAGACGAATGCCTTCAGCACCGAAGTCCATCGTAGTCTGAACAGAACGCTTCATCGCGCGGCGGAATGAAATCCGGCGCTCAAGCTGAACAGCGACGCTCTCAGCGACGAGCTGTGCATCAAGTTCAGGCTGCTTGATTTCGAAAATATCGATTTTGACCTGCTTGCCGCCAACTAGGGCAGACACTTCCTGGTTCATCCGCTCGATCTCGGAGCCTTTACGTCCGATAACGAGACCGGGGCGAGCTGTGTGGAGAGTGATACGGATGCTATTCCAAGCGCGCTCGATCACAATCTTGGAAAGTGCAGCGAACTGAAGCTTCTCCTTGAGATACTTGCGGATTTTGAGGTCGCCGTGAAGGTGATCGGTGAACTCGTCGCCGGCGGCATACCATTTCGAGCGCCAGTCTTTTTCGACGGCGAGGCGGAAGGCGATCGGATTTACTTTCTGTCCCATGTGTGAGGTGAGCGGTGTGCTTTAAAAATTGGTGAGGTGTAGGGTCGCGGGAGGCGTCTTTAGTAATTAAAGGGTCTCGCCGTGTTTCTCCTGGTGGAGTTCTTTGGCCTTGGCGACCCATTCGTCCCTCTCGATCCGCCCTTTGAAGGAAAGACGGTCGTCAAACGCGGCAATGTTTCCTTCGTTCCAGCTGGCGATCTGCTTGTAAGTGTAGACGCCCTGCTCGTTCAGCTTGGTCTCGAGGACCGGTCCCACACCGGAAATGACCTTAAGATCATCTACCTCTGCGGGGGCACTGTCATAAACGGTTCCGAGGACCTCGTCAACCCGAGCTTCAGAAGAAGCGACATTTTCCACTGCTACTTTTTCTTCAGCAGCGGCTGGAGCTGCCTTGGCAGTAGCGGCTGCGGCTGCAGGCTTCGCTTTAGCGGCAGGCTTTTTCTTGCCCGAAGACTTCTGCTTTGGCTCAGGAATCTCTACCTCATCGGTGAGAGTGATGAAAATATGGCTGGTGGGCTTGCGGATCGAGTCTGCGGAGCCACGTGCACGTGCTTTGAAGCGGCGGAAAGAAGGGCCTTTACCGACAGTCGCTTCCTTCACGACGAGAGACATCACATCGAGTTCGAAGTTATTCTCCGCGTTCGCAATGGCAGCTTTCAGCGTCTTGTTGATAAGACGGGCAGCTTTCCGAGGTGTGTAGGTAAGAATGTCGATCGCCTGCGAAGCAGGCAGACCCTGGATCTCACGGGCGACGTCGCGCGCTTTGAGCGTAGAAATACGGGCTGATTTGTATGTGGAGCTAACTTCCATGGTGAGGGAGGGCAGGGTGTAGAAAAAAGTGGGTGGGAAAAATGTTTGCCGTATTAACGGCCGATAGTGGAATCTGAAGTGGCTAACTGGGCGATGTCGCCAACGGTAACTGCGGCGTCCTCAAGCGACGCTCCGGTAAGAACTGCTCCCGCAAGTGACTTACGGGCCTCAATGAGAGTGGCAGTAGCAATGGTCTCGCCATTGCTTTGGATCAAGAGAGGCATTCCGGCACGAAGACCAGAAGCTGCACCTTTACCAAGAACGATCAATCCAAGTTCTGGACGAACTCCGACAATTTCGATATCACGGGCGGCGACTTCTCCAGCGCGCACGCCAGTAAGTTCGGCGATGGCTTTCTCCGGAGTCCATTGAGCTCCAAGAAAAGAAACTGAGGATTCAATCTCGTTGCGCAGACTGGACTCGGCCTCTGGATTACCGGAAAGATGCGCGGACGCCGCTTCAGCGATACGATCAAGATGGCCTCGAAGAGCGCGGTTTTCACCCTCAACGACTCGAAGATCGTTTACAGCAGCCAAAAGACGCTGCTCGATGCCGGAAAATCCATCAGAAAGCTCCGCCGCACCAAGAGCAGCCTCGGTATCATCAGGAGACACTGAGGCCTGGTTTACTTCGGCAAGCGCTTCCACAAGCACATCCTTCTGGGATACTAGGGTCTCAAGTTGAGTGCGAAGTGAACCAACCTTTTGCAGCACCTCAATGAGGGAGGCTTCCGATTCAGCGAGCGCCGTATCATCTGCCGAGCACACAACTCCAGAACCCGCGAAAAGCGAGAGCGCTACGGCACGAGCCGAAAACATCTGGAATGGTGATTTCATCAAGGTAAACAGAAAGAAAAACTTACTTCTTAGTGAGCGATCCGTGGGCGAGGAACTTCCGGGTGGAAGAAAATTCGCCAAGCTTGTGGCCGACCATGTTTTCAGTCACGTAAACGGAGAGGAAGTCCTTGCCGTTGTGCACCATGAAGGTGTGACCGACAAAGTCGGGAGTTACCATTGAGCGGCGCGACCAAGTTTTGATCGGGCGCTTGGACTTGGCGTCGTTTTGAGCGTCGATTTTTTCCAGAAGTTTCTGGTCAACGAACGGGCCTTTTTTGAGAGATCTTCCCATGATTAATTAAGCGTTAATTATTTGGTGTAAATATTGTAATCAACCTAGCGGCGATTCTTCTTCTTACGACCTTGGACGATCGCTTTGCTGGATGGCTTCTTCTTGTTACGGGTCTTCTGACCTTTCACGTGCCCCCAAGGTGACTTGAGGTGCTGACGACCACCACCGGATTTGGACTTGCCTTCACCACCACCGTTGGGGTGATCAACAGGGTTCATGCACATTCCGCGGACAGTTGGGCGGATTCCGAGCCAGCGGCTACGTCCAGCTTTGCCTGATACAATATCACCATGGGAGATATTGCCGACGCGTCCGACCGTTGCGAGACAGGTGGTCTTAAACTTACGAATTTCGCCAGAAGGCATCCGAACAAGAGCTTCTTCACCATCGCGGTTAGAAAGAATTGCCATCTGACCAGCGGAGCGGGCGACTTGGCCACCTTTACCGGGCTGGAGTTCGAGGTTGTGGATCGCAGTTCCAAGTGGAATTGCGGAAAGCGGAAGAGTGTTTCCTGGTGTCGGAGGAGCCTTGGGGCCGGACTCGACAGTCGCATCGACCTCAAGGCCGACGGGAGCAAGAATGTAGCTCTTCACGCCATCCTCATACTCGATGAGGGCGATGTTAGCGCTGCGGTTTGGATCGTATTCGATGCCTATAACCTTGGCTTTTACACCGTGTCTCTTGCGCTTGAAATCAACGAGGCGATAACGCTGCTTGGCTCCACCGCCGATGTGACGACAGGTGATGCGGCCAGTATTATTGCGGCCACCGCTACGCTTCTTAGCTTCGGTGAGGCTTTTCTCAGGAGTCTTTTTAGTGATCTCCGAGAAGTCGTTCCACTGCTTATAGCGGTTCGACGGGGTAATTGGTCTGAAAGTTTTGAGTCCCATGACGGTTTTCTAGTTCTCTAGTTGGGGTGCGGCTGGGTGAAATTAGACAAGGTCGATCGACTCGCCGTCTTTGAGACGGACGATGGCTTTCTTCCAGTGCGGAGTGCGTCCGAAATCGGAACGACGCTCGCGGCGTTTTTTGCCGAGGTAGTTACAAGTGTTTACAGAAGCCACTTTGGCTCCGAAAATAGTTTCCACAGCCTGCTTAATCTCAAGCTTGTTGGCGCGGCGGTCGACTTTGAACACATATGAGTTCGCAGTCTCCTGGAGCATTGCGCTCTTCTCGGTGAGTTTGATCGTCTGGATGACGCGGTAGATATCTTTCATCGTTCCTTAGAGGATTGAGTGTGAAAATTAAGCAGTGCGGGCGGCGAGGGTATCGAAAGCGTCGCGAGCGATGATGATGCCATCGTAGCGGAGAAGCTGCTCGACGTTTACCTCAGAAGCAGTCATAAGAAGCGCGGTGCCAACGTTACGAGCTGCGAGATAAGTTTTGTCATCGAAAGCGGCTGCAATGATGAGCACTTTTGGAGTGCCGTGAAGACCTGCGAGCTCTTTGACGAAGCTTTTAGTCTTTCCATCACCAACAGCAAAGGCGTCAGCAACGTGGACATCACCAGCGAGGATACGCTCGCTAAGTGCCTTGCGGAAAGCCAGGCGCTTTGTCTGCTTGTTTACGGACTTAGCATAGCTGTGAGGGATTGGGCCGTGAGCGACACCTCCACCCACCCAGATGGGTGAGCGACGATCACCGACACGAGCGCGGCCAGTGCCTTTCTGACGCCAGAGCTTGCGATTGGATCCGCGGACTTTTCCACGGGTCTTGGTGCAAGCAGTGCCGGCGCGGCGGTTTGCCTGCATGGCGACGACAACGTCGTGCACAGCCTGGCGGCCTTTAGTAGCCTCTTCGACTACGGAGAAATTCGCCGCTTTGGCGTCTTCAATGGTAAATGGTGTGGCAGACATGGGATCAGGTCAGCGGGAGTTAGTTGTGTTTCAGGGAGGAAAACGCAGAAGGTTACTTCCCTGCTTTGGCACGTGCGGCCGATTTGATGGAGGGACGAATGACGCAGTAGCCACCTTTGGAGCCTGCGATAGAACCGGAGATAAGAATGACGCCATCGTCTTCGCGGACTTGAACGATCTTAAGGTTCTGCTCGGTGCAGGTGTAGTTACCGTGGCGACCGGGCATCTTTTGATTTTTCCAGACGCGACCGGGTGTGGAACCAGCAGCAATTGCTCCTGTCCGGCGGTGCATCATAGAACCGTGTGTGGCACGAAGACCACCGAAGCTATAACGCTTATATACACCTTGGAAACCTTTACCTTTCGAAGTGGAAATTACGTCTACGACTTGATCCTTCTCGAAGGATGTAATCGGGAGAATCTGCTCCTCAGGGAACTCGCTCTCGGAATCGACGCGGAACTCTCTTACGTATTTCTTGGCGGTAGCGCCGTGTTTTTTGACGTGACCGAGTTCAGGCTTGTTAAGGCGCTGTTCTTTTTGGTCATCAAAACCCACCTGCACAGCCGTGTAGCCGTCAGTTTCTTGGGTTTTCTTTTGCATGACGGTGTTGCCTGCAACTTCGATGACAGTGACCGGCTGAGCGGTTCCATCTTCGAGGTAGACATGCGTCATACCAATTTTTTTGCCGAGTAATCCTAGAGACATGGCTGGAAAGATAAAAAGATTTAAAGGGAAAGATTTAAGAGAGATCTAATCTAGATCTTGATGCTGATGTCCACTCCGGCTGGAAGGTTGAGCTTCTTGAGCTCATCCACGGTGCGGGCGGTCGGGTCGACGATATCGAGGAGACGCTTGTGGGTGCGGATCTCGAACTGCTCAGCAGACTTTTTGTTCACGTGCACAGAGCGGTTCACGGAGAACTTCTCGATGCGAGTCGGGAGAGGAATAGGTCCTGCGACTTTGGCGCCGGTGCGCTTAGCGGTGTCGACGATCTCGAGGGCGGAGCGGTCGATCATTCGGTGGTCGAACGCGCGGAGACGGATGCGGATTTTCTGGTTTTCCATTGTGAGAATTGGCTACGTGAGGAGAAGAGGTGGAGAAAGAGCGAGTCGGTTTTAGTAACCCATGCGGGCTTCGACGATGTCGTTTACGATTTTTGGCGGGACAGCTTCAAAGCGCGCAGGCTCCATACTATAGGAAGCACGCCCTGAAGAAAGGGTACGGATGGCAGTGGAGTAACCGAACATCGCTGAGAGCGGGACGTCGGCTTTGACCGTGGCAAGAATGCCTTTGGTCTCCATGCTAGAAATTTTGCCTCGGCGGCGGTTGAGATCACCCATGATATCACCCTGATATTCTTCTGGGGTCTGAGCTTCGACAGCCATGAGCGGCTCGAGCATGATTGGCTCGGCATTTTTGAAAGCGTCGCGCATTGCGAAGATGGCGGCCATCTTGAAAGCACTCTCATTCGAATCAACATCGTGGGAAGAGCCATCGATGATATCGACCTCTACATCCACCACTGGGTAGCCAGCTACGATACCATTGAGCATCGCTTCTTTAAGGCCGGTCTTACTAGCGTTGATGAATTCCTTGGGGATGACTCCACCAACAGTCTTATCTTCAATCACCAGACCAGTGCCTTTTGCACCCGGACGAACGTTAATGACAACGTGGCCATATTGGCCGCGACCACCCGTCTGCTTTTTGAGGATCCCCTCGCCTTTTGCAGGCTTGGTGATTGTTTCGCGGTAGGCGATCTGAGGAGCGCCCGAAGTAGCATCTACTTTAAACTCGCGGAAGAGGCGATCACGGATCACTTCAAGGTGAAGCTCACCCATGCCAGAGACGATTGTTTGCCCGGTATCTTCATCGGTCTTCACCATGAAGGTCGGATCTTCGTCGGAAAGGCGCTGGAGACCGATTGCGAGTTTGTCCTGATCTGCTGTCGTCTTAGGCTCGATGGACATCGAGATTACGGGCTCAGGGAAAGTCGGCGGCTCAAGGAGAATATCGTTGCCGGGAACGGTAAGCGTATCCCCTGTCCGAGCATCCTTGAGGCCAACCATTGCTGCGATATCACCCGCATAGCAGGTATCGATATCGGTATGTTGATTGGCCTGGATCTGGATGAGGCGACCGATGCGCTCTTTCTTTCGAGTGCGCGGGTTGTAAACTTGGTCGCCTTTTGAAACGGTGCCGGAATATACGCGGAAGAAAACGAGCTTACCGACGAACTTATCACTCCAAAGCTTGAAGGCGAGGGAGACGAACTTCGCGCTATCGTCGGTAGTTGCTTCGACCTTTGTCTCAGCGTCGTCAGCTTTCTGACCGACCGCTGATGCAATATCAAGCGGGCTTGGAAGATAATCGACAATGGCGTCGAGCACGCTCTGGACACCTTTGTTCTTAAATGCGGAACCACCAGCCATCGGGACGATCTTGTTTTCGATCGTGGCGCGGCGGAGACCGGCTTTGAGTTCTTCCACTGAAATCTCTTCCTCTCCAAGAAACTTCTCACCGACTGCGTCGTCTGCATTTGCGACGGCATCGAGGAGTTCTTCGTAAGCTTCGTTTGCGAGAGCAAGTTGATCGGAAGTGAGATCTTCGATGGTGTAAGTAGACCCTAGAAGATCATCATCAGAAAAGAGGATTGCCCTCTTATTCAGGACATCGATTTGCCCCTTGAGGTTCTCCTCGGAGCCAATCGGAATAAGGATGCGAACGACGGTGACACCAAGTCTTTTGCGCACATCATCGACGACGCCTTGGAAATCGGCTCCCGTGCGATCCATCTTATTTACGAAGACGATACGCGGGACATTGTATTTCGTAGCCTGACGCCAGACCGTTTCGGTCTGCGGCTGGACACCAGCGACTCCACAGAAGACGACGACAGCACCATCAAGCACCCGAAGGGAGCGCTCGACTTCGGCGGTGAAGTCTACGTGGCCAGGTGTGTCGATAATATTAACACGCTGTTTCTCGCCAGAGAAGAGCTTAGCGACGCCATTTTCGGCTTTTTGCTCCCACTCACAAGTGACAGCAGCTGAGGTGATCGTGATTCCACGCTCACGCTCTTGCTCCATATGATCGGTAGTGGCAGCACCATCGTGCACCTCTCCGATCTTGTGGATCATTCCCGTGTAGAAAAGCACCCGCTCGGTGAGCGTGGTCTTTCCCGCATCGATGTGCGCAGCAATCCCAATGTTACGAGTCCGCTCAAGCGGAAACGCACGGTTGGGACTATTTGGGCTGCTCGACATCCTGAAGGGAATTAGAAATAGGGAGGGGATTCAGCTGGGACTACCAGCGGAAGTGAGCGAATGCGCGGTTTGCCTGTGCCATCTTGTGCACATCGTCCTTTTTACGGACAGCGTTGCCAGAATTCGAAGCAGCATCACGCACTTCGTTCGCGAGAGCGACGTGCATTGGTGTGCCTTTGCGATTACGGGCGTAAGTGACGATCCAGCGGATAGCGAGTGACTCGGAGCGCTCAGGACTCACTTCGAGAGGCACCTGGTAAGTGGCACCACCGACGCGGCGGGATTTCACTTCCACGCGAGGCTTGGAGTTTTCGATTGCGCGGTTGAGAACTTCAAGCGGATCAACGCTCTCGGAGCCTTGATTCGAACGGTCGATTGCACCGTAAACGATGCGCTCTGCGGTCGATTTCTTTCCATCCTGCATCACCTTGGAGATGATGGCGTGAACGAGGGGAGAGTCGTAACGCGGGTCGCGCTTCTCTTCCTTCTTATAAACTCTTTTGCGGCGTGCCATGGTGGTCTAAGTGCTAAAAATCAAAATGAGGTGGATCAGCTCGCCTTCGGACGCTTAGCGCCGTATTTCGAGCGGGACTGACGACGCTTATCAACGCCAAGTGTATCAAGGGCACCACGAACGATGTGGTAGCGAACACCCGGAAGGTCTTTTACTCGACCACCGCGAACGAGCACGATTGAGTGTTCTTGGAGATTGTGTCCCTCACCACCGATATAGGCGATGACTTCAAAGCCATTGGTAAGACGAACCTTGGCCACCTTACGGAGCGCGGAGTTCGGCTTCTTTGGGGTGCGGGTCATTACCTGAAGGCAGACGCCACGGCGTTGCGGGCAATTGGTAAGCGCAGGAGACTTCGATTTCTCGACCTTGTCTTTGCGGCCCTTGCGAACGAGCTGGTTAATAGTCGGCATGGAGTGGTTTCGGCTGAAGCTGGATACTTTGTGAATGGCGGGGTCGGTGGCGCCCGCGCACAAACTCCGTGAGAAGTGCTTCAGTCGCCGCTATTTATCCGGTGCGGAACCCGATAATCCCCGAGTTGGGTTTCCTCCTGTATTTGGTCTAGTGCCCCGGGAGGAGGGGCGCGAAGTATAGTGGGCTCTTCGTGAGGCGCAAGACCGTTTTTCTTAAAAAAACGTATTCTTCTCAATATTTGGATGTGAGGACGTAAGTCGCGAAGGATCCGAGCCAATGCTCACCCTCATAATGGCCGCTTTCCACATCCTTCATACCTGCTGTAATGTGGCGAATAGCGGAGTCTTCGAGCACTTTCCGGCGAGGATCCGCCTTCGGCAAAACGGCGGCAATCCCCCGCATCGTCCAGCCACGGCTCAAATTGAGCCCTGCGAGATGAATGAGGTGACCATCGGTGACGTCGCTCACGGAGACGGGATCGAGAAGATTCCCAAGCTTCCCCTCCCCCAGCTTGGGGAAGAAGCCATCTAGCCATTGCGAAAATTCGGCCGCGGGAAGGATCCGGCGCATGACATCCGCCTCATTGAGCCCAGAAGAGAAAAAATCGTTCCCACTTGGCTCATAGCGGACGGGGTAATCCTTATCTCCAAGGTAAAACTCACGAGCCTTCGTTCGCACGAGGGCAGCCAGTTCGGCGTCTCCCACTTCCTGCGAATAATCCCAAAACTGCCCGAGAGCCCATCCCGCATCGGGATGTACCCCGGTGCGAATTGGCCACGTGAGCTTCGGAAGGTAAGCTTTTGCCAGCACAACGATCTTTTTCTCCAGTGGCGCAAAATGCTCCGACCACGGCTCATCCTCTCCATGCACCCGCAGCTCAATCGCAAGGCGGAGTGCCCACGCCCAGCCATACATACGCTCGAATGACTTATTTGCCGGCTTTTCAAAATAGGCCGCCTCAGCCTTCAGCCCCTTTTCGGTAAGCTGCCCATCCAATACTTCCCGGACCTCAGCCGCCCAGGTAGCCTCGGGATAGAGCCCGAGCAGACGCGCCAGCGTCCAGTGCCCGTGCACCGAGGAATGCCAATCGAAATGACCGTAGAATACCGGATGAAGCTCCTTCGGTGAGAGTACGTCCTCTGGCCCGGTCATCACTAGCCCTGGCTTATTTGGGTATTCTTTGTGAATGCCGCCGAGGGCAAGTTTCACCAGTTTTCCCGCCAAGGGTTCCGTCATTACGACTTCGGCGAAAGACGCCGCAGGAAGAAGCACTGCTGTAAATAGAGCACAGATAAAGGTTCGCATTCTGCGATCTTACACATCACTCACACGTGCTGCACCTACATAGTGCGTCCCGACGAATGCCGGGAGTTTCCCCGCGATGGAGATCTCTAGCTCCTTGAATTTGAAGCCCGCATTGAGGAGTAAAGCTTGAGGATCGCGGTCTAGCTGGCACCCAAGAGCGAGCTTAGACCATCCCGCCTTGAGACGCTGCTGCCAGCGCCTTCCCCCCACGTCCCGAGCCAACCCGTGCTCGCAGACCAGCAGCGTTCCTCCAGGCCGAAGGACTCGTCGAATCTCCGCGAGCGTCGCCCCAGGATCGCCGACCGAGCAAAGCGTATAGGTTAAAACTGCCGTATCCGCCATCGCGTCACCCAGAGGAATCGATTCTCCTCCCGCATCGATCAGCTCTACCGGAATTCCAGAATCCTCGCGCCGCAACTTTGCACCTCCCGGATCGACACCGATGATACGCTCCACCTTCACCTTATCATAAAACGGCAAATTCGCCCCCGATCCAATCCCCACTTCGAGGACGACACCTTCCGCCAGAGGCACCACACGCGAACGCTGCGAAGAGATCACGCTGCAGCCACAGGCAACGTCGAGCAATCTCGGCCCAATGACCCGCCCATAAAGCCCACTTCGTCGCGCATCCATCCTCTATTTTACGACCTCTCGAGAATTTCTACCTCGTAGCCATCAGGATCAGTCACGAATGCCATCTTCTTCTCGCCGCTTGTGAACTTTTCCTTCCACCCATCCGGCCAGATCTCGAGACCAGCAGCCTCAAGCTCCCCGCAGTATTCCACAATGTCCGACACCCCCACACAGGTGTGCATCAAATCTTCCGGGAACTCGACTTTAAAATCCGGAGAATAGCAAAGCTCCAAAAAGTGATCGCTCCCCTCAAGCTCCAAAAACGCCAACCGGTTTCCCGCAGGGCTCTTATCATTCCGCTTCGTCACGACAAAGCCGAGCTTTTCATAAAAAGAGATCGTCGCATCGAGATCGGAGACACGAATACGTGTGTGGAGGAATTTCACTTGGGACATATTGGGAAGTTTTAAGAATAAAATTGGATACTTAGGATTAATTTCAGAACTACCTACGACTTTACCTGCGGCAGCACCTCGCGAAGCGCTGCGGCAAACCGCTGGTTCTCATCCATAGTGCCTACACTGACGCGGATCCATTCGGGCAGTTTGTAGCCGCGCATGGCACGAACGATGACGCCCTTTTTCATGAGAGCGGCAAAGATGGCATCGCCATCACTTACATTTACCAGGACGAAGTTAGCCACGCTGGGGACGTATTCGAGGCCAAGCTCCTTGAAGAGCTCCTCGAAGTAGGTGCGCCCCTCATCGGTGAGGGCTTTGGTTTTTTGTTGGTGCGCGACGTCCTTGAGACCCGCGAGGGCTCCACTTTGGGCCACGAGATTCGCATTAAATGGCTGCCGCGTTTTCTGGAGGACTTCTGCGAGTTCCTTACACGCCAAGCCATAGCCGATACGAGTGCCCGCAAGACCTTGGATTTTCGAAAACGTGCGCAGGACGACGACATTACGATTTTCCCGAATGTATTTAAGCGTATCCGGCGGGGTATCGAGGAATTCGTAGTAAGCCTCGTCAAATACCACGACCACATGCCCAGGGACGCGCACCATAAAACGATCAATCTCCTCCTGGCCCACCATCGTGCCGGTTGGATTATTCGGATTGGTGATAAAAACGGCCACCGTGTCCTCGGTAATCGCATCCGCCATCCCATCAAGATCATGGGTAAAACCGGGGTCCGCGACCTCGATGGTTTCTCCACCGAAAAGCGTCGCCATGAGCTTGTAGACGACGAATGCGTGATCTGAGACAACGATATTTTTTCCAGGCTTTAAGAACGCCTTGAAGACGAATTCGATGACTTCGTTCGAGCCATTTCCGAGGACGACGTTTTCCATCCCAAGATCGAAAGTTTCCGCGATGGCATTGCGCAAATCCCATCCGCCACCATCTGGATAGAGATGCACTTCTGCGATCGCCTTCTGCATCGCAGCAATTGCTTCGGGCGAGGGGCCGAGCGGGTTTTCGTTCGAAGCGAGTTTCACGATATCCGACGGGTCGAGCCCCATATCACGCGCCACCTCATCGATCGGGCGGCCGGGTTCATAGGCGACGAGGTCGCGAAGCTGCGGATGGGCGATTTCCCAGATGTTGGCTGTCATACTTTCCAATAGTCGGCACACACGAAGCGCGCAACGGCCCTTGCAGGGTGCGCTGCCCCGCGTCTATTTCCGCCCTCCCCTTAGAAACCCCAACACCTCTAGAAAAACCACCATGCCCACTGTCCACACCAACGGTATCACGATGCACTACGAAGAGCGTGGCTCCGGCGACCCTCTTCTTCTTATCATGGGGATCACCGCTCCCGGCGGCGTCTGGGAAGTCCACGCAAATGATTGGAGTAAAGACTTCCGCTGCATCATCCCAGACAATCGTGGCGTGGGCTACACCGATAAACCAGAAGGCCCCTACACCTCAGCCATGATGGCGGACGACTACGCGGGTCTCCTCGATGCGCTTGGAATTGAAAAAGTGCGCGTCGTTGGCTGCTCCATGGGCTCGATCATCACCCAGCAGCTCTGCCTCAGGCATCCAGAAAAAGTGCAAAGCTCCGTTCTCATGTGCACCTGGGGACGCTGCGACGCGTATGCAAAATCTGTGTTTTCACACATGAAGACCATCAAGGCACGCCTCACGCCCACCGAATTCATGGAATACATCCACCTTCTCATCTTCGCCAAAGACCACTGGGATGCGAACGACACCGATCTCGCCCAAGGCCGCATCCATGCCGGTCTCGATCAAAACCCACAGCCCCTTCACGGCCTCGAAGCACAAGCTGCCGCCTGCACCGAACACAACGTGATGGATCAGCTGAAAAACGTGAAATGCCCAAACCTCGTCATCGGTGGCGAAGACGATATCTTCACCCCACGCTGGATGAGCGAAGAAGTACACGCCGCCCTTCCCGATTCCGAAATCCACCTCTACCCTGGCGCCGGCCACGGCTTCCACTTCGAGCGCACCAGCGACTTCAATCCCCGCGTCGCCGAGTGGCTCAAGGCCCACTAATCCATTTTCTATATGAACGAAATCAAAGCAGAACTCACCACCGCAAAAACACACGTCATGCTCAATGGCCACGAAACCACCGTGGACAATGTAGAGCAGATCCAGCAGCTCATCACCCACGCCATATCATGCGCTGATGACAACGACAAAGAAGCACTCGCATCCACCCTCGATGCCCTCGACGCCATCAAAGTCCCCGGCTGGGATCTCACCAGCGGAGCACGCGCCCACCTCTAACCTAACGAGCAAGCCCTCTTTCCTATGATTAAATTCGGATCCGAAACCTATACCTGGTTCATGCAAGAATCAGGCAAAGGCTACGAAAACAAACTCGACCACATGATCTCCGTCGCCGCCAAAGCAGGCTTCGCCGGAATCGAGCCGATGCACTTCTGGATGGGCGACCTCTACGACGCCTCCAAGCTCAAAGAATCTCTTGATAAACACGGGATCGAGCTATGCGGCATCGCACTCGTATGTGGATGGGATCACATCGAAGAGACCGCCGAGGAAAAGAAACAGGCCGATGATACCATCGCGCTACTCAAGCATTTCCCCGGCGCAAAACTTTGCACCGTGCCCATGCCCTCCGACCGCCGTGATATCAACGAGCGCCGGATGAATCTCGCACGCAATGTAAACGCCGTTTCCCGCCGCGCGGTGGATCAGGGGCTTTCCTGCTCATTCCACCCCAATAGCCCACCAGCCTCCGTCGTGCGCACCCAGGCCGATTACGACGTCGTCATCAATTCGCTCGACCCACGCGTCACCGGATGGACCCCCGACGTCGGCCACATCGTTCGCGGAGGAATGGACGTCATCGCCACCCTTGATAAGTGGTCTCACCTTGTAGATCACATCCACTACAAGGACTTCTCAGGAAACGGACCCGAGCCATGGGCGAAAATGGGCACCGGAAAACTCGATTTCCACCAAATCACCGAATGGTTAGTAACGCATAACTTCGATGGCTGGATCGTCTGTGAAGACGAAT
>CALAIY010000010.1 GCA_937922595.1 uncultured Verrucomicrobiales bacterium
GACAACCACCCCAGTCACCCCAGCAGACCAACCGGCTCCTGCAAGCGCGGTGAGGCTGCGGGTGCCAAAGCGCTTTTCAAGATTGCCCGCCGCGAGGAAAAGCGGTGCTTTGTAAAGCGCGTGTGCAGTAAGAAATATGACAAACGCAAGTAGCGCGCCGGGAGTGCCGATTCCGGCAAGAATGGTGAGAAAGCCGAGAGCACCAAGCGTGGTAGATGCGAGCACACCTTTCAGATCATCCTCTCGCAGAGCGCGCACCACGGCAATCATCACGGTAAAGATGCCCGAAGGAATAAGTAACTTTGCCCAGAGCGGATGCCCCCCAAAAACCGGAGCCAGCGTGGCGAGCAGGAAAACTCCCGCTTTCACCATCGTCGCTGAATGCAGGAATGCAGAGACGGGTGTAGGCCCGGCCATCGCATTGGGAAGCCAGAAATGAAATGGCCATTGCGCAGATTTCGTGAGTGCGCCGATGATGATAAGAACGACCGAGGCAGTCGCCAGAGAGCCCCCGGATAAGCCCGAATCTATCAAACCAGAGATCGTCGTTTCACCTGTAGCTATGTGGACACAGACGAAGCCCGCAAGAAGAGCTGCACCACCAGTAAAAGTGACAAGGAGCGCCTGCGCCGATTTCTCTCGCACATCATCTTTTTCATGATGAAAACCTACTAAAAGAAACGAAAGCAACGACGTCGCCTCCCACGCAAGGAAGAGAAGATAAAAATTATCTGCCCAAATGACGCCAAGCATTGCAGATGTAAAGAGCAGCAAGCACCCGAGAAGAAACGGAAGCCTATCATGTGCACTAAAATAGGTCGCCGCGTATAGCAAGATACACCCGCCGATGGCGAAAATAAGCACGGCAAACCACGCGCTGAATGGCGTCACCCTAAGCGCGAAATCGATGCCAAGATCCGGCACCCAAGGCACAGAAAATAGATACTCGCCTCCGGCGGAAACTGCCGGCACAAGCGCGATCGCCGCTACCCAAAACGCCGCACAGAGCAACGCCCCAAAGGCGACGCTTCCGCGTTTCACGAGCCCAGGCAGCAACGCCACCACACCCGCAAGTATCACCGGCAAGCCGATGAGAAAAAAATGGTATTCCATCAATTGTATTTACGAATCCAATCCTACGAGCTGACGGAGGCGCCAAAGAAAATGCCCCACGCCCGTGCGAACCAATGACGAGAAGATCGTCCCCCCCTCTCCCTCATCCAAGATTCCTCTGCTTCTCGGAAGAAACCACCTTCTCCGCAGGGATCCCCTCCGGAAATTCAGGAAGAATCCCCCCCCAATTATGAGCAATCTCGATCGATTCCCGCTCGGAGCGCTTCGCCACCTTGCGACACCAATCGAAAATTTCAGGATTCGATCCCGGTGTCAGGAGATCAATAAGAATATTTTTGAATCGTTTCATAGATGCCTATTTAAAGACATACATTACACGACATAAATGTCACGCTTTAAATGGCGTTATTCTTATTTTTCTTGGCCTCCCCTATCTAAAGCCTCGCCCTCGCGTAAGGTAGAGCACTATGGCTCAAGCAATCATCGACCCCGAAGAAGTCCGCCGCTTCGCCAAGGAGCTGAAAAACTTCAATACCGACCTCCAGGCACGCTCAGCCTCTCTCAACGCTCGCTTCAATGCCCTTGGCTCCACCTGGCAAGATCAGGAAAACACCAAGTTCGCAGAGGAATACACCCAGACGATGAAAGCGCTGCGCAAGTTCATCGAGGTCTCCGAATCTCACACTCCCTACCTCCTGCGCAAAGCTCAACGCATCGAGGAATATCTGAATCAGCGTTAAATCATGGCTCCTCCCAATGCCGCTCACGTCGCCAGCGTCGAGACCCTCGAGGCCTTCCGCTCAGATCTCATCGTCTATCAAAAGAAAGCGGTCCAAGCCTTCCACGAGATCGGCGATGAAGTCCGCCGCACCCGCTCGTGGCTTGAAATCGAGCAACGCTCCCACTGGGAGCGCGAACTCAAAATCCGCCGTCGCAAGCTCGAGCGCGCCGATCAAGAAGCCTTCTCCGCTCGGCTCTCCCAGTGGCATTCCGGCGTAGAGCAAAAGCGTGCCCTCACCGCCTGCAAAGAATCCGTCCGCGAAGCAGAGCTAAAACTCAAAATGATCAAGCGCTGGCGCACAAACTTCGATAGCCAGTTCGACCCCCTCCTCAAGCGGCTCAGCGCCCTCGGCGAAATCCTCGAAGACGACGTCCCCGCAGCAATCATCACGCTCGCACACCACATCCGTGCGCTCGACGCCTACACCCGCACCTCCCTTTCCACCTCAAGCGAAGAAGCCTCATGAGCGTCCGTACAAGTAGATTCAAGCTCGTAAAGCTCACCAAAGAACTCGTCACCCGCTGGACCGACACGAAAGCCACCTGGCGCGATTCAAAAGCCGCCGAATTCGAGAAGAGGACTATTGATGGCCTCACCGACCGCGTCTCTTCCACCTCCAGCGCCATTGAGGACATTGAAGTACTTCTCCAAAAAATCAGAAAAGACTGTGAGTAACCTCCCCGGAACACCCCAAGCCCTCGCCCTCGTCACATCTCTCCAAGAGACGCTGCGCACCTTCGCTGACCGCGAAGAAACACTCATCAAGGAATTCAACGTCCGCACTTTTACGGAAAACCGCCGCCACCGCGACGCCGCCGATGCCCATCATACAAAGCACCAGAAGATCCTCGAAAACCGCGAAGATTTCTACGCCGCTGAAAAAGAACGCGTCCGCGCAAGCTACAATGCCCGCACCGAAAAAATCCGCACCGCCCACATCAATGCAACACGCAAGCTCCCCAAGAAAATCGATAGGTGGAAAGGCCAGCGCGTCGGCAAAGTGCAGATGGAAAAATACCGTGCCGACAAAGAATACCAAGAAACCCTCACCACCGCCGAAGCCGACTACCAGGAAGCCCAACAAAAGCTCGACGCCACCGACGCCGGCCTCACCAAGTTAGAAAAATCCGCCAAAGCCGCCTTCTTCGGGAACCTCGGTTTCCGCAAGCTCATCAAGCCCTCGCCCGATTTTAAGCTCTCCCCCGAAGAAATCGATCTCGCCATCTTCGATAAGATAGAAGCCCTCCGCGAATCCGCTGCCACCCAGCTCGCAGCAATGAGACCTGGTGTCTCCACCCTCTTCAAAAGCAGCGACGAAATCGCCGCCGACATCCGCAAAGCCGGTGAGCTCTACAACGCAGCCAACGACGGTTTCCCCAAAGCCTACGAAGAACACAAAAAACAACTCACCGCCGATTACGAAAAGCGCCTCGAAAACCTATCCCAAGACTGGGGCGATGCGGATGCAGCTGCCGCCAAGCGCCTAGAAGCCGAAAAAGAAAAACTCTCCGCCCAGCTCCCCCGCGCTCACGAAAAACATGAGCGTATCTTCAACGCCCGGTTCAATAGCCTCGTCGAATCCCATCCCGCCGAAATCACGACACTCAAGGCAGAAGCCGAATCCCAATTCACAATCCTTGAAACCTCCCGCCTCGCCGACGAGACCACCCGCAACGACCAAAACGCCACCGCCTGGAAAACTCTCATCTCCGATTGGGAGGCCACCACCAGTTCTATCTACGCCAGTCTCGCCGACCTCCGCGAAAAACTCACCATCACAAAACCCACTTTTGAAAACTGGTCACCCCCCGAATCCTCCGCGGATGGCGCCACCTTCGGTAAATTAGCAATCGATGTCGCCGAGCTAGCAGGCCGCCTCCCCGAAGACGAGCGCCTCGCCCTCCCCGGCTCCGCCACCTTCGATGTCCCCCTTGCCCTCACCCTTCCCCACAGCAGCTGCTTCCTCATCGAATCCGAATCTACCGGAGCCGGCTCCGCCAGCGATGCGCTCAATACCATCATCTATAATTTTCTCGCCACCACCCCTCCAGGGAAACTCGCCCTCACCATCATCGACCCCGTAGGAATGGGCCAAGGCTTCGCCGGCCTCATGCACCTCGCAGACTACGAAGATAGCATCATCGGCGGTCGCATCTGGACCACCAAAGACCAGATCGAAGAAAAGCTCGAAGAACTTAATGGCCACATGGAAAAGGTCATCCAAATGTATCTTCGGAACGAGTACGCCACCATCACCGAATACAACCACCAGGCCGGTAACATTGCGGAGAAATACCACTTCCTCGTCATCTCGGATTTCCCCAATAGCTTCTCCGAGCCCGCCGCACGGCGCCTCCTCAGCATCGCCGCCAGCGGCGCACGCTGCGGCATCTACACCCTCATTCACTGGGACAAACGCCAGCCACTTCCCGAAGGCTTCGATCCCGAAGATCTCCGCCAACACGCCACCTGCATCGAAAGCACCTCCGAAAGCCTCATCATCAAAGGCGCGCCCACCGAAGGCACCACCCTCACCATCGACGCCCCCCTCCCCGATCCAGCCGCCATCGCCTTTGCCCACCAAATCGGCAAAGCCAGCACCGAATCGAACCGCGTCGAAGTCCCCTTCGAACATATCGCCCCCACTCCCGACCAATACTGGAAAGACGAGACCACCACCGAACTCCGCATCCCCATCGGCCGCACCGGTGCCACGAAGTTACAATACCTATCACTAGGAAAAGGCACAAAACAACACGCCCTCATTGCCGGTAAAACAGGCTCCGGTAAATCGACGCTTTTCCACGTGATGATCACCAACCTCGCCCTGCACTGCAGCCCGGACGAGGTGGAATTCTATCTTATCGACTTCAAAAAAGGCGTCGAATTCAAATGCTACGCCACCCGGCACCTCCCCCACGCCAAAGTAATCGCCATTGAATCCGACCGCGAATTCGGCCTCAGCGTTCTCCAGCGCGTGGATGAAGAGCTCCGCCGCCGAGGCGATTGGTTCCGGAAGTTAGGTGCCCAAGATATTGCAGGCTACAAAAAATCAGGCGGCACCGAGCCCGTCCCCCGCTCCCTCCTCATGATCGATGAGTTTCAAGAACTCTTCGTGGAAGATGATCGTATCGCCCAATCCGCCTCCGTCCTTCTAGATAGAATCGTCCGCCAAGGCCGCGCCTTCGGCATCCACGTCATCCTAGGTTCGCAGACCCTCGGCGGAGCCTACTCTCTTGCCCGCACCACTCTCGGCCAAATGGTCGTAAGAATCGCCCTCCAATGCAACGAAGCCGATGCCTACCTCATCATGGACGAGAGCAATCCCGCTCCACGCCTCCTCTCCCGCCCCGGCGAAGGTATCTACAACGATGATGCCGGATCCATCCAGGGCAACAGCCCCTTCCAAGCCGTCTGGATCGATGAAGACGTCCGCGACCGCCACCTCGATGAGATTCGCGCCCTCGCGGAAAACTCCGACCGTAGTTACAGCGAGCCAATCGTCTTCGAAGGCAATTCCCCCGCCGATATTCGGGAAAACCCCCTCCTCCGCCAGCAACTCCAAGCCACACCCGAAGCCAAGCCACCAATCGCCCGAGCTTGGATGGGAGCCCCAAATTCCATCAAAGGCCCCACCGAAGCCACCTTCCGCCCCCAAAGCGGAAGCAACCTACTCATCGTAGGCCAACGCGATGAATCCGCCCTCGCCATCACCGGCACCGCCCTCATCTCCCTCGCCGCCCAGCACCCGAAGGACACCGCAAAATTTGTCCTCCTCGAAGCCACCGTAGCCGATTCATTAGAAAGCGAATTCCTCGATCACATCACAAAGGCCATCCCTCAAAAAATTCGCCGCATTAAAAACCACGAGCTCGCCGAAGTAATGACCGAACTCGCCACCGAGCTCAAACAACGCACCGAATCCGGCCCCGAAGGCCACCCCGCCATCTACATCTTCATCCACGACCTGGCGAAATACAAAAAGCTCCGCCAAGAGGACGATTTTAGTTTCTCCCTAGATGATGACGACACCAGCGCCAGCCCGGCGAAACAATTCGAAGAACTCATCACCGAAGGAGCCGCCCACGGCATCCACCTCATCGCCACCGTCGATACCTTCAACAACGTAAACCGATTCATGAGCCGCAAAGCGCTCTCCGAATTCGAAATGCGCGTCGTCTTCCAAATGGGAGCCAACGACTCCGCCAGTCTAATAGACACCCCAGACGCCTCCACCCTAGGCCTCCACCGAGCCCTCTTCTACAACGAGCAAGAAGGCACCCTAGAAACCTTCCGCCCCTACGCCCTCCCGGATTCAGCGTGGTTAGATGCCACCACCGATCAACTCACCCATGGAGCATCACGCTCCCATTGAGGCATGAACTGGAATCATTTTTGAAATTCAACCAGTGCACCAGACATCCCCCAGAAAGATCAAGTCAGAGCTACGCGAGCTAGTTCGTGACTTAGAAGGCTAAGGAGCCTTAAAAACGCCAGGCAATGAAACGGCTTCGCTTCTTCCCTTCGCCCATCTCAACGACTCGCGTCTCGGCGGTGGTGATTCCGGCGAGCTTTCGCTTTAGGGGGACGAGGTGCTCTGCTTTAGCCACGATGCAGGTGAACCAACCTACCTGCTTGGCAAATTGGGCACTCTCTTCGATCATCTGAGTGATGAAGCGGAGTTCACCACCCTGGCACCAGAGCCCATGGCTGGGCACGCCAGAATGACGGGTGCGGGGGCCTTTCCTCCCGGCGAGGTTTACCACTTTGCGCCCGCTTCCGCCCTGTTGAGCTTCCTGCGGATCCATGTAGAGGGGCGGATTGCAGAGACTAAGGTGGAAGTGATCGCTACGGCCAATGATGCTTTCGAAAAAACGGTGGTCGTTTTCCTGGTGCTTGATTTCCACGTTCAGCGTGGGATTTTTCCCAGCAATCTTCAGAGCGGATTCGACCGCGCGGGGATCGATTTCCGAGCCTACAAATTTCCAATCGTAACTTTGGCATCCAATAATGGGATAGATGCACCCCGGACCGATCCCAACATCGAGGACTCGAGTGCTCTTCTTCTCCCCAATGAGATCGGCCAGATGGTGGATGTATTCCGCCCGATCAGGGACGGTGGGACAAGGGTAGCTTTCGGGAATCGTCCAGTGCTGGATTTCGTAATGATGGGCAAGCAGCGCCCGATTCAGCATCAATACGGCAGCGGGATCCGCGAAATTAATGGTCTTATCGCCAGAAGGTTTCGCCCGAAGGAAATCTCCTAGCTCCGGGCAGGCGGCAAGGAGTGTTTCAAAATCGTAGCGGCCGGTGTGTGGGTTGCGTGGATGGAGCAAAGGGCTAGGTATAAAAAGAGGTTAATTGGGTGAGCAGTGTCAGGCCGATATACGCGCTCGATTTTCGGACACGACTGCGCTTCTCAGTATAGATCCGTAAAACTAAAACTGCATTCAATTGATGAACCTCCCCTATTTTCATGGTGCGCCGCTCGGGCGAGCGCGGTTTAAGGCGGAGCCTGAGGATTTCATCGTGGAGGAGGAGCTGGGGTTCACGCCTTCTGGCGATGGCGAGCATTGCTTGGTGTGGGTGGAGAAGCGGGATCTGGATAGCAACGATGCGGCGACTCGGCTGGCCGATGCACTGGGAGTGCGGCGTCGGCTGGTGAGCCATTGCGGGCTGAAAGACAGGCATGCCGTGACACGGCAGTGGTTTAGCATTCATTTGCCTGGCGGCGATTCGCCGGAGGGGGCTGCTCTGGAATCCGAGGGGCTACGGGTGCTGGAGGTGACGCGCAATTTACGCAAGCTGCGGCGTGGAACGCATGTGGGGAATCGGTTTACAATTCGGCTGCGAGAGCCGGATTTCGCGCTAGAAGATGCGCGGGCGCGGTGGGCAGCAATTTGTGAGCGCGGGGTGCCGAATACATTTGGAACGCAGAGGTTTGGGAATGGGGGGAGGAATGTGGAGAAGGCGCTGGCGATGTTTCGCGGAGATTTTGTGGTGCGGGATCGGCTTTTGCGTGGGATTTTGATTTCGGCGGCACGGAGCTATTTATTTAATTCGGTGGTAGCGGGTAGGGTGGAAGCTGGGAATTGGGATTCGGTGCTGGAGGGGGAAGTTTTTGGTTTTGCGAGAAACCGCTCACTTGTTTTGCCGGATAACTTGCGGGGAGATGAAGCGGCGCGCTTCGATGCAGGGGAGCTGGAGCTTACGGCGCCCCTGTGGGGAGATGGCGAGCTGCAAAGTGTGGCGGCGGTGCGAGAGCTCGAGGCAAAGCTACTTGGTACGAATGAAGATATCACGCGCGGACTCGTGGAATACAATCTCCGACAAGAGCGACGAGTGATGCGGGTACGCCCAGGGGAGGCGACTTTTGAGAAGGAGGACACGGATCTCGTAATCTCATTTTCGCTACCGAAAGGCACGTATGCGACGTCGGTGCTCCGGGAGTTTGCGGAGCTGGTATAGCTAAGTTACCGCCGCACTGCGCATTCGAAGACGAACCATTGCTTCCAGTGCTTCCGCACGAATCGGTGGAGAACGCTCGCCCAGATTTCCGAGAGTTTATCTAGCTTCATTCTGCCACCAGGATGCACGGGATCTTCGACATGGATTTTGTAGGCGAGACGACCGGTGCGCTCAAAGAAAATCGCATAACTTGGCGCGCGCGAGGCGGCGGCGAGCACGAGTGGACCTTTGGGCATGGCAAAGGTGAGGCCATCTGGCGCGGGAACCAGGATCGGCGAGACGCCATCAATGACTCGGTCGCCCTGAATGGCCACGATTTCGCCGTCGGCAATGCAACCGGCAAGGGCGATGCCAAGGTGCTCATCGGGGCGATTATACCATACCTTAAAATCGGGATGCTCGGCTTCGGCGGCCTTAAGCTCAGCAGAGCGCACTTCTTGCATCGACTGATCGCGCTCGGGGACGCGGACGATATTCACACGCCGACCAAATTTTCCGGAGAAGGCAGATGCAGCGATGTCGTAATTACCGCAATGGGCGGTGAAAAGGATGACGCCTCCCGGCTCGGCTTTGAGCTGCTCGAAGGTATCGATACCATCGATCTCCCAGGAGAGCTCGTGCTGGAAGTAGGTGTGATAAAGGTGGTCCAGATAGGTGAAGGCAAACGTGCTATAGACCTGAAATCCCGCCCACCACGTAGCTCCAGGACGCCGACGAAGAAGAGCGGCAAGATTATCACGAACCCCCTGAGCACGTGCGCCAGCAATCACGTAAACAATGAGCACGACAGGCTTCGCCAAGGCGTAAACGACAGGAGTCGGCACGACGCGCATAACTGCGATCAGAGCCTGAGTCGGCCCGCTACCATCAATACTGAAACGCGCGACGAGACGTTTTAGACAATTTTGTGGACTTGTGTCCACCGCTTGCGTCCCCACGGATCCAGCGGTTTTGTTATCCTCTTGCGGTGCCTCTCTCACAGTTCCCGCTTTTTAACGATGGATTCTTCCCTAGGCAACCTCGATTCTGATTCCCGCTTTGATGCCATCATCATCGGCGGAGCGTTCAGCGGCTCAGCAACAGCAATCCTCCTCAAAGAGAAACTGCCGGATCTGAAAATCGCAATCGTCGAACGCTCAGTGGAGTTTGACCGAAAGGTCGGCGAATCGACCTCTGAAGTCGCAGGCTGCTTCCTCACCCGGCGACTCCACCTCTCGGAATACCTCAATACTCAGCACTTCGTGAAGCACGGACTGCGCATGTGGTTCCACAAAAACCAAGATGACACCGTGTGCGATAGCACCGAGCTGGGACCAAAATTCCAAGTCCGCCTCCCCACCTATCAGCTCGATCGCGCGAAGCTCGACGCCCATCTCATCGAAAAAGCAATCGACCTCGGTTGCACCCTTATCCGCCCCGCACAGGTTCGCGAAATTCACACCGCCGATGGCGATGGCGAAGCCACCGGCGTCAGCCTTCGCCTACCAGATGGCACCCGTCAGCGCCTTCATTGCGAAAAGCTCATCGACGCCACCGGAAAAGCCGCCGTCCTCTCCCGAAAGCTCGGTCTCTTTGAAAAACTTGGCGACGAGCATCCCACCTCAGCCCTCTGGAGCCGTTTCACCGGAGTTCGTCCCCTCGATTCCGCCGGAGCCCGTCACGACCACCCCTCCCTCTCCGCTGGCGCCTTCAGCGCCCGAGGCTCTGCGACCAATCACCTCATGGGCTACGGCTGGTGGTGCTGGATCATCCCCCTGAGCAATGGAGACTACAGCGCAGGCCTCGTCTGGGATCGCAGAATTTTCGACCTCCCTCCCGGCGAGCACCTCCGCGAGCGACTCCACGCCCATCTCCGCTCCCACCCCGTGGGCAAGCTCATGTTTGGCGATGCCACACCCGTCGAAAAAGACACCCACTACCACAAAGGCCTCGGCTACCGCTCCACAAAATTCGTCGGCACCGATTGGATCGTCGTCGGCGATGCCAGCGGTTTCATGGACCCCATGTATAGCCAGGGACTCGATTTCTGCGCCCACACCATTTCCGGAGGAGTCGATTACCTCGCGAAACATTTTTCCGGTAAAACCACCTGCGCCACCATGGCCGCCGATTACCTCAACGAAGCCTTCCCGCTCTCCATGCGCCGGTGGTTCACCTCGCTCTACAAAGACAAATACTACTACATCGGCGACGCCGAACTCATGCGCATCGCCTATCTCCTCGATCTCGCGACCTACTTCGCAGGCCCCGTCCGCCTCGTTTACACCAATCCCGATCTCGAATTCCCCCGCATGCCCTTCCACGGCCCCATCGGCGGCCACGTCGCGAAATTCATGAGCTTTTACAATCACAGGCTCAAAGTCCTCGCCAAGCACCGCATCGAACGAGGCACCTACGGCGCACGCAACACCGGCGAACGATTCCTCATCACCCAAGGATTCACCCCCACCCGAAAGCCATCCATCCACCTCATCAAAGGCATCGCCCTCTGGCTCCGCGCAGAAATTCGCGACGGCTTCCCCTCCGGGAAACCCCTCTCCACACCCAGCCACGCCCCCACAATGGCGCGCCCCCTCCCCACAAGCACCTAGCTCAAAGCCCCCCCCGGCCATCACCTGCGATCAAAACGGGATATCATCATCCTCCTCCGCAGGAGCAGGAGCCGCAGGAGCCGCCGCCGGAGCCTGATGCTGCTGTTGAGGCGGAGCCGCTGGTCGCGACGACGAATAGCCGCCGCCACCCCCACCGCCATCCTCCCGCTGCCCACCACCGCCTACAAACTGAAAAGTATCCCCCACCACTCGAAGCTTATTCCGCTTCTGCCCCGTCTGCTTATCATCCCAAGTATCAAGACGAAGTCGGCCATCACAGAAAAACTCCCGCCCCTTCTTCACATACTGCGCAATCACCTCCGCCTGTTTCCCCCAAAACGTCACATCCACAAAAGTCGTCTCCTCACGCATCTCATCCTCCACGCGATACTTTCGATTCATCGCCATCCCCACCTCCACCACCGCCTGCCCCTTCGGGGTATAGCGGAGCTCCGGATCACGAGTCACATTTCCAAGAAGAGTCACTTTGTTGTACGAGGCCATAAAGAAATCTATAAACGAAAAAAGGCCGCCGAAGCGACCTTTTTTTCCCGCAAAGCAGGAGTAAATTCTAAAACTAAAAATTAGCTAGCATCTTCAGCCGCAGCCACGACAGCGCGGCGCTGATAATGCTGGAGATGCACATCTGGATTCAGCTTAAGCTTATCCTTAAGCGCATCAAGCATCGCCGGCTCCGCCTCAAAGAGGTAATTGACGTAATAGCCCTCATCAAGGTGCTGCGCGTTGTAGGGAAACTTTCGCTTCCCGAGGTGATCAATCTGCTCGAGACGAGCCCCTTCAGACTCCATCTCGTTGCCGACGCTGCTCACCATTTTATCAACGCTCTCCTCCTTGCCCTTGGTGTTTAAGACGATAAGACCTTCGTACTGCCGTTTCATTCGATGCGTAATTCCTGTGGTGATGTGTTGTTATTTTGAAAATCATTAGCCGCCATCCAACGCCGAAACGTCAGGGCCTTCTGAGAATGCCTCGGGCTTATTATCTGGCTCGCGACCTGGCTTTGCGTTGAACTGATTCATCGCTGCCAAGACCCCGTGAGCCAGCGCGAATCTGACCCCTTCAGCCGCACGGTCAAGGCAATTCTCTAGCCCCTCCCGCTCTTCCTCCGAGAACTTCCCAAGAACGTGCTCCGAGAGCGGCACCCGGCTATCCATCGCCCTCCCCACTCCCACCTTCAGCCGAGGAAACTTCTCCGTTCCCAAATGCTGAATGATCGATCTCACCCCATTATGCCCCCCCGCACCCCCTCGCGCACGAAAACGCAGCTGCCCCGGCTCCAGCTCCACATCATCATAAACCACCAACACCTGCTCCGCAGAAACCTTGTAAAACCGCATCGCAGCCCCCACCGACTCGCCACTTAAATTCATAAACGTCTGCGGCTTCAGCAGCGTCATCGCCCCCCCACCTCCACTCCCACTCACACGCGCAAACTCAGCCTTCCACCGCGCCTCCTTGCGAAACTCCCCGCCCCCACTCTCCACCATCCGATCCAAAACCATAAACCCGATATTATGTCGGGTATTCGCATACTTCCTCCCCGGATTTCCCAGCCCCACCACAAGAAAAAGGCCGGCTCCTCCCGATTGGGTGGAGCCGGCCATCAAAAAAATAAAGTAAGAATCAGCAGCGAATTACTCCGCAGCCTTCTCCTCGCCCTCCGCAGCAGCCGGAGCTGCACCCGAAGCCGCAGCATCATCAGCATCGTCCGCCACACGAGGCTCAGAAATCAACGCCACAATAATATCCGGAGCAAGCGCAAGCGTCACACCCTCCGGCGGAGTAAGATCGCTGATACGAAGAATATCATTCATCTCAAGCCCAGCCACATCCGCAGAAATCGTCTCAGGAAGATTCTTCGGAAGACAATGCACCTCAAGATCGTGCACCTGCTGCTGAAGAAGACCACCATTCTTCACACCAACCGGCGTCCCAGTAAGATCCAGCGGGATCGTCGCATGAATCTCATCATTCTGATTCACCGCATGGAAATCAGCGTGAAGAATCGTCCGAGTAATCGGATCATGCTGCACATCCTGGATCAAAGCCAGCTTCGCCCCCCCCTCAACACCCTCAATATCAATATTCACCAGGATATTCTCACTAGCGCTCGCGTGGAGAAGATCCGAAAAAGGCTTCGAATCAATCTTAATATTTACGTTCTCCTGCGTAGCACCATAAATAACGGCAGGAGTAAAGCCCTCGCGGCGCATCTGCTTGAGAGCGCCGGAGCCACTACGCTTACGGACGGAGGCGGAAAGAGTGTGCTGTTTAGACATCGCTTAAAGATAGGAAAAATGTGTAGAAAAACCGCTCTCAGCGGCACCTGCCGCCCGGAGAGGGCGCGCAACCTAGGCCTCTCGGCCGTTTTGTCAAAACCAGATAATTGCCAACCCCTCAAACATCAAAAAGCGACGTCACCGACTGCCCATCATGAATCCTCCGAATCGCCTCCCCCAACAAAGGAGCCACCGTAATCGTCGACACCCCATCCCCCTGCGCCTGCGGCGTACTATCCGTGCAAATAAGCTCCTCAATCTCCGACTCAGCCAACCTCTCACGAGCCAAATCCCCCAACACAGCATGAGAAACCGCCGCCCTGATCGACTTCGCCCCATGCTCCTTCAACAACCGAGCCGCCGCCGTAAGCGTCCCAGCCGTCTCCGTCATATCATCCACCAAAAGCACATTCTTCCCCTCCACCTCTCCAATCACATTCATCGCCTCCACCACCGTAGCAGACACCCGATGCTTCGCCACAATACCAAACCCCACCCCAAGCGCCTGAGCATAAGCATACGCCATCTTAATCCCCCCCACATCCGGAGACACCACCACCAAATCCTCCAACTTCTTCTCCCGAATAAAATTAATCAGCACCGGAGCCGCATAAAGATGATCCACCGGAATATCGAAAAACCCCTGAATCTGCCCCGCATGTAAATCCATCGTCAGCACCCGATCCACCCCAGCCGCCACCAAAAGATTCGCCACCAACTTCGCCGTAATCGGCACCCGACTCTGATCCTTCCGATCCTGTCGAGCATACCCAAAAAACGGCAAAACCGCCGTAATCCGCTCCGCCGAAGCCCGCCGAGCAGCATCCACCATAATCATCAACTCCATCAAATTCGTATTCGTCGGAGGACAAGTCGGCTGCACAATCATCACATCACACCGCCGGATATTCTCATTAATCTTCACAAAAGTCTCCCCATCCGGAAACGTCGACACCGTAGCATCCGACCGCTCCACCCCAACGTGCGAGCAGATCGCGTCTGCCAAGACCGTATGCGAAGACCCGCTAAAAATGCGAAGGCCTGTTTCTTTGCTCAATGGTATATTCAAATTCGAATGCAGAAGCGTTTTATTCTCTTAGCCGCCAGCCTTTCCAAGGGCAATCTAAACATGACCGCTCTCGCCAAGAAGACTGCTATTTCGACAGATGTAAGGGAGATGCTGAACCTGGTCTCTGCTTTCCAATGTCGGGAAACGCTTCCAAAATACTTTTCCCCACGATTGAA
>CALAIY010000011.1 GCA_937922595.1 uncultured Verrucomicrobiales bacterium
CACGAATTTTTGAAATCGTATCGGGTGCCTCCACAACCCTTCACGGGATTACCCTGAAGAATGGTTACGTTAAACGAAATTCTATTACTGCTCCCCTGAGAGCCGGTGGAGCTATTTTGGTGAGCGCCGGGGAGGGCGTAGCCACAATATCCCTATTGTCATGCAATTTACTTGAGAACTCGGCAGATACGGGTGGCGCAATTTATGTGAGTAGCCAGAGTGGTACAACGATCTTACTTAGCGAATGTACTATCGCATTTAGCTCATCCAATTATTTCGGGGGAGGTATTTCATGCGGCAGTTCATTGTCGCTCAGCCAATGCACTTTCTATCGGAACACTGCTGACATGGGTGGCGGAATTTGGGTATCGGGAATGACATCTATCGACTCCTGCACATTTTATGGAAACGAATCAGGATTTAATGGTGAAGATGTTAGCATCTTCGCGGGCACAACCCATCTCAGTAACACAATTCTTGGTGGGAAAAATGGATCACCCTCGGCAGATCCTATTTTCACTTCTGACGACGCATCGCTCGTTCTAGGTGGAGAAAATCTGGTAGCTAGGACTAATTTCTTCACATCTGGCTATGGTATTTCAGCCACGGGAATTATCGAAGGGAATCCAAGACTTAATCCGCTTGGAAAACATGGAGGTTCTACCTTAACAATGCCGCCGCTACCTGGTTCACCCGCAATCGATACAGGCATATCGTCTACTCGAAATTTCGATCAACGAGGCTTAGCAGTGCTTATGACCCGAGACATTGGGGCTACTGAGTTTCAAGGGCTTGATAGTTTCCTAGCCAGTATTGACTCTATTAGGTGGGAAAGTGATGGTGATGGTGACGGAATTCCCTTTGGAATCGAAATTGCTCTCGGTACCGACCCTGCCCTCCCAGACCCCAGTAATTCGGCGAACCTCACAGTCAAAGCCGACGCAAATTCCTCACGAACGATTAATTTTGGCTATAACCGTCATGCCGTAGGTTATGTTGAGTGGGTTTTGGAGTGCTCAAGGAACCTTTTCGAGTGGGAACCATTCTTCAGAAGCAATGACCCTCAAGAGGCAACAACGATAACAGAATTGAATAGTTATTCAGGTTCCTACTATCGGCTTCGCGCTGTGCTTTTAAAAAACTGAAAAGGCGGGTTGAGGTGAGCTAGATCTTTGAACCATCTGCTAAGACACTACTCCAATAGTTCATGCCTGAAGTTCAAGTTCAAAGTTCATGCCTGAAGTTCAAAGTTCATGAAGTTCAAAGTTCAAAGTTCATGCCTGAAGTTCATGCCTGGAATCAAGTTGACAGTTGGTCAAGGTTGTGAAGTTCAAAGTTCAAAGTTCATGCCTGGAATCAAGTTGACAGTTGGTCAAGGTTGGGCTTTTTTTGATCGAGTTTCTCCCGCCTATAGAAATTCGTAACGACCTGAACATCATGCCTGAAGAAGCCATTCCAGATCTCGACAAAATCTCCATTCCCACGTCTCCTTCGCCGGGCGGAATTTGTTTCCGAAATCCTGGCCGCATGCATAAGCGGACGACGAATTCTCGGGAGGCTTGCCCCTCTTACCACGTGATGAGCCGGGTGGCCGGCGGGGAGATGCTATTCGGGGATACCGAGAAGGAGGCTTTCCGAGTTCTTCTTTGGCGGATGGCTCGGTTTTCTGGCGTTGAGGTGCTAACCTACTGTGTGATGGGGAACCACTTTCACCTTCTCGTGAGACTCCCTGAGCGCGCGAAATTTCTCCGGCGGTTTGCCGATACAACACCCGGCGGCGAGGGTGAACAGCGTCTTTTGGAGCACCTCAAATTACTCTATTCGAAGACGTATCTCAACCAGCTCGAGAGCGAGATCGCGGAACTGCGCTCGCAGGGGCAGGAGGCTCGGGTGCAGCAGGTCTTGGAGCGCTACAAGGCGCGGTTCTGCGATCTCAGTGCGTTCGTGAAAGAGGTAAAGGAGCGTTTCTCCCGCTGGTTCAATAAGAGGCACGCTCGGAAGGGCACGCTTTGGGCAGACCGCTTTAAAAGTGTGCTCGTGCAGTCTGGCGGATGCCTGCGCACGATGGCGGCGTACATTGATCTCAATCCTGTAAGGGCGGGGCTCGTAGAGAAGCCCGAAGATTACCGGTGGTGCGGGTATTCGGAAGCACTCGCGGGAAGCAAGCGGATGCGGCGTGGGCTCTGCCGGGTGGTAAATTGGCCGATCGACAACTGGGAGTCCCCGGGGAAACGGGCGGGACGAACGGAACAGAGCGGATCCGAGATCTATCGGGAAATTCTCTTCGAGGCCGGGAGGGAACGCGACGGCGACAGGACACGACAAAAGCAACGGAAAGCAATGAAGCCCGAAGCGGTGCGCGAGGTGATTGCTTCAGGCGGCGAACTAACTACAGGAGAACTACTGATGCATCGCGTGCGGTGGTTTTCGGAGGGACTTGCGCTCGGGAGCGCGGAGTATCTTCAAGATGTGCTGGGCGACCAATTCAGAGCAAGCGACTTCAAGGAGCTGCCGGTGGCGGCAGGCGGAGTAGCCGATCCGTGGCATAGTTTAAGCCGCTTACGCCGACATGGAATAGGATAGATCGAAGCGAGCATTCAGCGATTACCAGTGCTGGCTAACTTACGGTTTAGGGGCGTTTAGGGGTCAGCCGATTCTCGTCATTTCTACTTTTTTAGGCGTCAGCAGTGAAATGAGGGGAACAGTTTCGCCGATATTTTTTTGCGAGCCTCCTTAAGCCGTTGGGTGGGGTGTTGGGCTGGGGAAGCGGGGGCTGACCTGAACTAACTTTTTGACGCATTCCTTGAATCGCGAACAAATGCGGAGGGAGGGTGTCCGTCCCGTATCGGGCGCTTATCGACGTCAAAAAGTCCTATTGCGCTAACGAGGTCACTGAGTTTCACATAGCCGTAGTTTCGGGTGTCAAATTCCGAGGTTTGGTTGCTGATTCTTGCTCCTACGACGGCGAGCGGAGCCCATCCGTCTTCATCTATTAGTGCTTCAATCGCGGAACGAAGCAGGTTTAGGAGTTTTGTGTCTTGTCGAAGTTGTAGTGATTTGACTTTCTTAACTGACGTATTTCCCGAACGGGAGTCGTCACTCTTCGTGAGAATCTCGGTTTTGATGAACTTGTCGCAAGCCGAAACAAATGCGGCAGGTGTTTTTTCTTCTCCAAAACCATACACAAAAAGTCCATCTTCTCGGATTCGCGATGCCAATCTTGTAAAATCGCTGTCACTGGTCACCAGGCAAAAACCATCGAATCGTTTAGAGTACAGTAAATCCATTGCATCAATTATCATCGCGATGTCCGACGCATTCTTCCCCTTGGTGTATGAGCACTGTTGGATGGGGTGCAATCCGTGATCCAATAGGACATCCCTCCAGCTCTTGAGGTTGCTACTCGCCCAATCTCCGTAGATCCGTTTTATGAGTGCTACGCCGACACCCGATATTTCTGCGAGTATGTTTTCGATGCGCGATGCTTGTGCGTTGTCTGCATCAATGAGGATGGCAATTTTAGGGGAATTCGGTTTATCCACTTTAGTATTCGAATCTGTGTAGGTTTTTTAGGGTGTTATTTTGGAGAGTGTTCCTCATTTCTTGACCGTAATTTCATCTTTCATCGATTAATTCCAAAAACCTTTTATGTTGGACTCTAGCATTTTTCGAATGCTTTAGCGAGTCGGCATGTTTCAGGGCTGCGCTCCGAATATTACCGGGTGTCCCCATCGAGAGCTTCGCGGTCACCCAGCTGCGTGATACCGATTTCCGGATCTTGGTGGTCGTCTTCAAAGATGGGTTCCCGCCGGTCACCCCGGCACATGACGTGGTAGAGCGCCCCGGGAAACTGAATTCAAACCTAGCGTGGCATTTATCATGATAGACACGCGCGGGGAGCAGTTTAATAATCAATTATCATGCCGCCCCCTTTCCGATCCCTTCCCCATTAAATTCTCGGAAGAACCAAAAAAACAGGAACCCGAAAAATGTAGGCCGCCGCGTTGAGTGAGGCACCTATAGGAGCCTCCGCGAATTTCTCAGCCCATCTGCCGTGATTCTTACCTGCACACTAGCAGCCGCCTGATCGAGATAGTTTTCCCAGTGCATCGGTCTCAGAGAAGCCGTCCCCATATCCAGCGTTCCTTCCGGGGGGCCTGCGATCTCCCAGCCAAAATCTGAATGCCGGTCGCCGTAATCCAGCCGGTTGATCCACGCGCCATACTCATCTTTCCGCCATACCTCGGGATCACTTCCCTCGAAAGCCTCCGCCTGCGCCCACACCCGATCCACGATTTCGCGCGCATAGCCACGGTAGCGAAACGGGCGAGCAACGGGTTCAGTCGGTTCAAAAGAGGCGAGCATTCCGGACAGTATCACGCGTCTTCACCATTTCCAGCCGCTAGGAAATCTTCCCGAAATTTCTCGGAGACCACACTCCAATCCAGCTCCAGCCACGGCTCCCAAGAATGAACCCCTCTCGGCTCAGCCACCAGCACCCCATCCGCATCCACGAGATCCAAAGTTGGGTGTTCATCGCTCGTAGGCATACGAATTCCACGCTCGATCACCGGCTCACTCACCTCCCGCTTCTTAGAAAACAGCATTTTTAAATTCGTCGACTAGCTCTCCGATCCCTCCAGATAAGCTTCCCAATCATCTGGCAGAGGAAACCCCTCAATTCCATGGGCAATCCGCCCCTCATTTGCCGGATCAAACGTCGTGCTCGTGCCATACACCATCAACAGATCTTCCCCGCAAGCCGTCCGTAGCGCGTGCGCGACACCCGCAGGAATCACCAGCCCCACATTGTCCGGCCCCGGCATATTATCACCATCAATGTAAAATCGCATCGACCGGCGCGGCATCCCAGCGCGCTCATCCACCAGTAAAAACTCCACTCGCCCCTGGAGGAAAAACATCATGTCCCACTGCTCCTTCGGATAATCCGGCTTCGCCGTTTTCTCTACAAACACCTTCTGAAACCACCCCTCAGGAGTCTCTCCCTCTGGAATATGTGGCGGGTGAATATGGAACCCCTTGGCACTCGGCGAATACATCCGCGCCGTCGCCCACTGCCGCGGCCACATTCCGATCTCCCCCGCCTTTCCCTCACCCTCACGGGCAAATTCCGCAAAAAAACCACGCCCCGCCTGGTGAAATACCCTCCGGGGAAATAGCTCTACCCCCGGGATCGTGATCTCCACCTTCGATGCTGGCAGCACTTTTTCCGAATAATCCCGCACCGCGAGCCGCTCTTGAGCAGAGGCGCTCAATCCACGCCACAGACCTGTATCAGTATTTTCCATCCTGCCCCCATCCCACACCCCTCGATGCTCTTCAAGCCTGAGGCTACAATTCTCGCACGAGACGCGCCGGGTTCCCCGCATAAACGCCCTTCTCCGTGAGGTCGCGCGTCACCACTGCACCCGCGCCAATCACACAGCCATCGCACACCGCCACCGGCAAAAGCGTCACATTCGATCCGATGCTCACGCCATTCCCGATCACCGTATCCCTCCACTCCGCCGGATCAGCGGAAGGCCCCCCACCCGAAAACAAATCATTCACAAACATCCCCCCATGCCCGATAAAGCAATCCTCCCCCACCGTCACCCCCTCACACAAAAATGAATGCGACTGCACCCGAGTCCGCGCTCCCACCTTCACCCCCTTCTGGATCTCCACAAAAGGTCCCACAAAACACCCCTCCCCAATCTCGCACCCATAAAGGTTCGCCGGTCGCACCACGGTAACGCCCGCCCCAAATTTCACATCCACCGTGCCACTATCGAAATACCTTGGTTCCATGGCACCTCAATAGATTGAGATCGAAAAATTGTAAATCAGTGGTTTCATTCACGTTTAATTCAGTCTGCGACTATGCCCCTTTTTCGCCTCCTTTTTTTCCTTCTAGGAACCAGTCTCGCCACCGCGGCTCCGCTCCGGGTGCTCTGCCTGGGCGACTCGATCACGCAGGGGCTCACCGTAGCGGGAAGTAATGGCGGCTACAGCTGGCGCTACCCGCTCTGGAAATCGATGATCGAAGCTGGCTACAACGTCGATTTTATTGGTTCGATCAACTATGGAAACGGCACGGAGCAAGTAATCCCCCCACCAGTAAACGGCATTCCATTCGACCGCGACCATGAAGGACACGCGGCCTGGAGAGCCGACGAAATCCTCAATGGAAAGCCCGGGGAGCTACCCGGCGTCGGCGGCGCAGGCTCTGGCCGACTCTCGCAATGGCTGGCGACCTACAGAGCCGATATTGCCGTAATCATGATCGGCACAAACGATTGTATCCTGCGCCAGAATGGCGACTCGACCGCCGCCGAAATCCTGGCCATCACGCGCGCGATCCAGGCGGATTCGCCTGGAGCCAGCGTCTTTATCTGCTCGCTCCCAAATACGACTATCAGCGTAGCACAAGCCTCACTCATCCAGACCAACGCCAACCTATTCGCCAACGTCGATAGTCTATGGAGCACAGCCAGCTCGCGCGTGAAATTCGTGAACTGCACGACTGGGTATAATGCTACCACCCATAACTACGATGGCCTCCACCCGAATGCCTCTGGCGAGGCGTTCATCGCATCGCGCATCTTCGAGCAATTCCAAGAAGTCGTAGGCCCTCCGAATTTCGCAGCTTGGATTGCGGGGTTTCCGGGGATCCCCGCTGCGATGCGCGGCGCAGATGCCGACCCCGATGGCGATGGGTTTACTAATTTTCAGCACTTCATTTTTGGTGGCTCGCCGGAAAGTGGCAGCGACGCGCAGCCTCCTCTAAAGCTCATTTCAGAAGCGGGCGGCGACCGTATTTTCACCCTGGTGAGACGTCGGCACTCGGCCTTGCGACTCAGGTTCAGTACCTCCACCGATCTGGAGACGTGGAATTCCACCCCTCCGAAGGTGACGGGGCGCCGCCGCATCGGATCCTACGATGAACTCACCCTTTTACTCCCGGCTCCCGAAGCAGAGCCACTCCCAAATGCATTCTACCGGATCGAAGTAGCGACGCCCTAGAGCGCCGGAAGATCCACTTTTTCCCACAGCCAGGGCGCGCACGAGATGCTCGGAAAAGCCGCTTCCCAAAATGCGCGAGGTATCGGACCGATGAATCCCCAAGCACGTGGATCGCACACGTCGGATCATCAAGCTCTAGCCACGCCGCCTGCTCTGCACCGGCCGCCACCAATCGCAGCCAGCGCCTCTATAACCTGGAAATTTGCCGCACCATCCCGCGCAAAATCGTAGGGCAGCCCCGTCGCACGAACCGAACACAAACGCCTCACCCACGCAAACGCTCGCGCCCTGCCGATTCCGTTGTATCTCCTTTCTTCGATCAAGTTTGGCCCTTCACTCACAGACCCTGCAGGAAGTAGGAAACGCCGTCGGCTCTGCCCTCGGCGACGACCGTTTTGATGATGCCCTGCGTATCATCGAAAAATTCGTCATCGCCCTCCTTGATGACCCCGCGACCACCGGGATTCTGTTTTCCTCGCCAGAGCTCGATCACCATTGCGCGCGAATCGGGGCGCAGTTCAGAGAGCAGTACCCCTCCGACAGCAGCTCTCCTGCACCCGCTGGTCTCCAGGTCTACATCGCCACCGAGCTCTACCTTACCGGCGGCCACACCGCCGTGATCGAAGATATCATCCGCGCCCAGCCGGATCGCACACACCGCATCCTCGTCACCGACCTGAATGGGAATACCGATCGAGCGGGCGTCGCCAAGCGATTTGCCGGACTCGCAGTAGAAATCCGCTGGGCACCCGCCGAGGACCGTGCCGCCGCGATGGCATGGGTCGCCAAAGAGCTCGATCACTGCGCCGGTGCACGCGTCTTTCTATTCAATCACCATTTCGATTCCGCAGCGATCGCCGCCTCCGCCGGTGCAGCCAAGAGCACCGATCTCCACTACTGCCACCACGCCGATCACCACCTCGCCCTAGGTGTCCACCTCGAAGGAGCCACCCACATTGATCTTTCGCCGTTTTCCTTCCATCACTGCTGTAGCGATCTCGGTATCGCCGGAAACGTCTACCTCCCGCTCACCGCCGAAATCCCTGAGGGAGATCACACCCCAAAGCCCGATTTCTCTACCCCACTCCGTACCGCCTGCTGCGGGAGCCCGGGGAAATTCTCCGCACCCTACGCCTACAATTATTTCGATCTCATCCCCAAGATCCTCGCCACTACAGGCGGCACCCACTTCCATATCGGTGGGATCGATGCTGCCACACTCGCCGGTCTCCAAGAGGGACTTACTGCACACGGAATCCCGGCGGAAAGATTCGTCCACATCCCCTACACGCCCAGCCTCTGGAAGACACTCCAGGAGCACGGCATCACGCTTTATCTCTCTTCCTTTCCGATCACGGGCTACAAGGCAGCCATCGAAGTGATGGGGGCAGGCATCCCACTGCTCGTCCACGATCACTACGCCTTGGAGCAGGTCACCTGCCGCGACATCGTCTACCCCGGTGCGCTCTACTGGCGCACCCCGGAAAGCCTCTGCGAAACGCTCTCTTCCCTCACCCCCGAGCTGCTCGAAAAACACGCAGATCTCTCACGCGCCCATTTTCTAGCAGTGAACGACCCGCGCCATCTCGCGCCCGCGCTCGCCGCCCCCACCCTCGCCGGGCACACCCCAGTGCCTCCCCCGCGCATCCCGCATTCACCGGATCCCCTACTCACCTTCCTCGATCAGCGAACCTGCCGCGCCCTCCTCGTCGAAAGCGAAACCGCCGCCCTCACGGGCAAACTCCGCAAAGCAGAAAAGACGCTCGCCTCCACCCGCAAAAAGCTCGAGACCGCCCGCGAAAAAAACACCATCGCACGCACTCGCCTTACCGCCATTTCCACCTCGCTCAGCTGGCGAATCACCAAGCCTTTGCGCTCGCTCCAGAAACGCTTCGCCTCTAAGAAGAAACCATGACGTCCCCTCCCCCCGTCCTCATGAACGACTTCAAAGCCCAATGGGCAGACGTCGGAAAAGAAGTCCTCGCCACCACGGCACGCGTCGGCGAAAGCGGCTGGCTCATCCTTGGAAAAGAAGTCGAAGCATTTGAAGAGGCATTTTCCCGCTACGCCGGGCTCCCGGAAGTAATCGGTTTTGGCAATTGCCTCGATGCCACCGAAATGGCGCTTCGCGCCCTCCAGATCACACCCGGTAGCGCCGTCCTCACCACCCCACTAACCGCGTTCGCCACCACGCTCGCCATCATCCGCGCAGGCGGCCACCCAGTCTACATCGACGTCGATGCCTCCGGACAGATGGACCTCGCGCTCGCCCGAGATTTCCTAGAGAAAAACCCCGCCGCCCGCACCGCCGTGCCCGTGCACCTTTTCGGCCACTCCGGCGACCTCGCCGCCCTCGGCACCCTCCGGGATGATTTTGAACTCGCCCTCGTCGAAGACTGCGCCCAGGCAGTAGGAGCTACCAGCCGGGGCATCCCCACCGGCTCTATCGGCCAGATCGCCGCCACCAGCTTTTATCCGACCAAAAACCTTGGTTGCTACGGTGATGGCGGCGCCGCATTCACCCAGGATCCCGCACTCGCCGCCCTACTTCGCAGCCTGCGCGATTACGGCCAGACCGAAAAATACGTCCACAGCCACATCGGAGGAAACAGCCGACTCGATGAGCTCCAGGCCGCCATCCTCCACGATGCCCTCCTCCCCCGGCTCCCCGCCGCCACCGCCCGCCGCCGCGCAATCGCCGCCGCTTACCGCGAAGGCATCACCCACCCTGCCATCGCAATCCCACCCGCACCCGCCGGCTCGGAATCGGTCTACCACCTCTTCCCCACGCTCATCTCCGGAGTCGGCCGGGAATCCCTTGCCGCCCACCTCCGCGAAGCAGGGATCGGCACCGGCGTCCACTACCCAATCCTCATGCCCGATCAGCCGGCCATGAAAAACGTCCCCCACACCCTCGGTAGCCCACTCACGACCGCAAAGCAGTTTGCCCGTGAAGAGCTCTCCCTCCCCATCCACCCCTACCTCGACGACGCCTCGGTCTCCCGCGTGATCGATACCTGCAATTGCTGGCCCACCTGATCCCCACCATGGATTCCCCACCCAATCTTCCCACCACCCTCATCCCTGGGGCAGACGTCCACCAGCTCCCCACCTTCGAAGATTTCCGAGGCTCGCTCGTCGTCGGCGAGGGTGTGCGCGGCTTCCCCTTTACGCCCGCGCGCTACTTCATGGTTTTCGATGTGCCCAGCCGTCAATCCCGCGGCGAGCACGCCCACAAGGAATGCCACCAGCTCCTCCTCTGCCCGAGTGGCTCAGTCCAAGTGAAAGTGGAAAACGGCACCGACACCGCCGAGATCACCCTCGATCACCCCGGCACCGCCCTCCACATCAAGCCCGGAATCTGGGCCAGCCAATTCGGCTACGCGGAAGGCACCGCCCTCCTCGTCTTCGCCTCCCACGCCTACGAAGAAGCCGATTACATCCGAGATTACTCGGATTGGCTCGCCTGGCTGAAGTAACGCCGGTAGCGCATTTTCGTTTCTAGATACTGTATCTTACTAAACGTAAAAAACTCCTGCTCCCGATCTTCGCCAACGTATTCCGCGCCAAATCTCCGGTGAAATCTGAGCACCCCCTCATTTCCCTTCATCACCTCGAAGCGCGCCCCGGCGAGACCAAGCTCACCAAAAGCAAACTCATAAACGGCCAGCGCTGATTCGATCGCCACATACCGTGGACTCCCCGGCGCGATCACCCAGCTCCCCCACGAAAACGTATCTTCCTGAAAAGCGTAGACACGGACCAGCCCACACGGCTCCCCTCCGGGCAAGCAGATTGCGAAGTAATACTCCTCCCCTTTCGCCTCGCGTTTTTTGTAGGTAGCGATCCATGCCCGCTGCGCCTCTACCCCCTCCCCCACCGGCGAGAGGAATCTATTTCGCGTGCCATCCGAGCGCAGCTGGAATACAAATTCCGCATCCACTTCCTCCACCGGACGAAGGGTGATATTCTTTGTAGGTTCCGCTTTCATATCAAAGACGTCTGGGCACTCCGAACCCCGAATCTTCACTCTCGATGGTAAGATTCACATTATAGTAAGGATCTCTAGCGAGCACTCGCCCCCACTTCGATAGTAGATTTGCGATCTCCTGGTTTGCCCGAATTTTCTGCTCCTTCGTCTGCTCATTTTCGCTCCGGCTTACCGACTCGTCGTGGATCAAAGTCGCGTGCGGCGTAATTAAGTTTCGGTATCCCGCTGCGGATAACTTCAGACAAAAATCGACGTCATTGTAAGCGATGGAAAACGCCTCCTCATCAAGCCCACCCACCGCCTCATAAGACTCCTTGCGCACCGCAAGACACGCCGCCGTCACCGCA
>CALAIY010000012.1 GCA_937922595.1 uncultured Verrucomicrobiales bacterium
GTCGTCCTCCCATTTTGTCGTGCGAAAGCTTCTGCAAGTTCTCGATTTCCTCCTCCCGAATAGAACACGGCACCATTGCGAGCGGTCGATACGTCCAGATTGTCAGCAAGTCGGAGGAAGTCATCTGTCGTCTTTGGGGCAATAAAATCAGTTGAAAAGTTTGTTTCTCTCTCAGGAGCAAATATCTTTCCAAAAACGACTCCCCTTACTACTTCCTGTGTACTTGCATTGCAAATCGTAGTGCTAGACAGAATCGTAAACAGGGTTAACAAAAGTCGTAATGCATTCGTCATTTACTCTTTTTGGCTGCGTAGTTTTTTAGCTTTTGAAGCATGGAATTCCACTTCCAGCCATTAACTCCATCAATATTCAAATCTCCATAAACTCTCATTTGACAACAACCTTGAATTCTAGCTGAAGCCTCCTCTCGTTCCTCTCTGATTTCTGACTTGAGAGCTAATAGCCTTCGACCCAACTCTTCTGCCACCTCTGTGTGGCCATTTTCCCTAAGGAGGCGTAATATCCTGTCACCAATAAACTCATTCATCGTCTTAATCCTCCGTTAAATGCATCTGTTATCACTTGATGGCCTCCGCCAGTTGCCCTTGGCCAGAAATCAAGATTCCCAGCCTGTGAACGCACCCTTCCTTCCAATAAAATTTGAGGCCTAGTAAGGTAAGCGTTACTTTCAATCAGAGCTTGGTTCGATCTCGGCAATGCTAGGTTTTGTATTCTTGAGGCTGGAGTAGCACCCGCCGTAATACATGTCGTTTAGGCGGTAGACACTTTGCCGGATCTATGCCATTGTCAAACCGGATTTGAACAGAATTTGAAACACTTAACTCCCTCACACACAATGAACGAACCAGGATTGTCTGATCTTGAGAAGATTGCTCTGCCGACGGGTGCTCCGCTGGGCGGGATTTACTTTCATGACCAGGGGCGGATGCACCGGCGGGTGACGGCTGCTCCGGAGGAGACTGGGCTGTATCATGTGATGAGCCGGACTGCGGCTGGGCAGAAGGTGTTCGGGGAGGCTGACAAGGAGGCTTTTCGCGTGCTCATGTGGAGGATGGCGAAGTTTTCTGGGGTGGAGGTGCTGACCTATTGTGTGATGGATAACCATTTCCACCTTTTGCTGCGCATTCCGCAGAGGGAGAAGTTTGTGGCTCGGTTTGACTGTGATGAACCAGAAGGGGCTGGGGAAGAGAGGCTCCTGGAGCATCTACGATTACTTTATTCGAAGGCGTATCTGGACATGCTGAGGCGCGAGATATTGGAACTTCGGGAGCAGGGGAAGGAGCGGGAGGTGCAGTCGTTGCTGGGGCGTTATAAGCGACGGTTTTGCGATCTGAGCCTTTTTGTGAAGGAGCTGAAGGAGCGTTTTTCTCGGTGGTTCAATAAAAAATACTCGCGGAAGGGTACGCTTTGGATGGCGCGCTTTAAGAGCGTGATGGTGGAGAACGGTGGGTGTTTGCAGACGATGGCGGCGTATATCGATCTCAATCCGGTAAGGGCTGGGCTAGTGAAAAAGCCGGAGGACTACCGGTGGTGCGGATATTCAGAAGCACTGGGTGGAAGTAAGCGGATGCGTCGTGGATTGTGCCGCGTGACCGGGTGGCCAATTGATAGCTGGGAGATTACTGGTAAGCGGGTGGGCAAGCGCCAGCAAACTGGGGCGGAAGCCTACCGGGAAATGCTTTTCGAAAAAGGGCTCGAAAGGGAGGGGGATACTTCACCGGAGAAACGAAGGAAACGGCATGGGCTCAAAGTGGAAGCAGTGCGTAATGTAATTGAGAGCGGCGGACAATTAGCGGAGGCCGAGTTGGTGATGCACCGGGTGCGCTGGTTTTCGGAAGGCGTCGCACTCGGGAGCGAAGGCTTCCTGCGGAGGACGCTGGGGAGCAGCTTCGATGCCCAAGCTTTTAAATCGATGCCGGTCTCTACAAGCGGAAGCTCATCTGCGTGGTATAGCCTCAGCCGATTACGGGGAGCGGGAATAGGGTAGAGGAGTGTGGCCGAGCGTTAATCTACGATGTTTCGGAGGTTCATGTTGGACGGATTGAAGCTATAAGTGTTGGGGGCGGAAACTGGGAAAATGAGAGGAAATTATATTTATGGGACTGAGATCAAATCGTGCTGCTACTGAATGCGTTGGGCTTGGGTTTGGGTTATTTTTGTGATTTTCCAGAGGCCTTCTACTGGGGCTAGTTGGTAGGTGGCTTGGTATTGGTTTTTGCGGCGGTGGACGTGGGCTTCGTGGGCTACGATTCCTAGGACGGACCAGTGGGCTTGGATTTCTAGGGTGGTGCCTGTCTCGGGGCGGATGATTTTGGGTTCTTTTATTTGGGTAAGTTCTTCTACTGTGGCTCGGGTGCCTTCGGCTTCTTCTAGGAGGAGGCTTTGGTAGACTTCGGTGTAGATGCGGTCGAGGAGGGGGCCGGGGGCGATGGAGTCGGCTAGGCGGTCGTAGATTTCGCTTTCGGTGGGGGCGTCGAAGGCGGTGTAGATGTTGCGTTGGAGGGCGTCGAAGAGGGGGAGGGCGCGGTCGTTTGGGAGGGCGTCGGCGACGCGGCCGGGGGAGAGTGGGTGGATGTGGACGGCGGTGTTGCGGAGGGTGTAGGCGGCGAGGGTGAGGGCGAGGAGGATGCGCCAGCGGATGAGCCAGGGGAGTTTTCTGAGGGGGAGGAGGATGAGGGCGGCTAGGAGGAGGGTGGCGGAGATGAGGGGGATGAAGAGTTCGCGGGGCGGGACGAGGTCGGCGAGTTGGA